>CALMWN010000108.1 GCA_937873555.1 uncultured Clostridia bacterium | reverse complement strand
CTGCGGGTGTAGTTCAATGGTAGAACATCAGCCTTCCAAGCTGATTGCGTGGGTCCGATTCCCATCACCCGCTCCAATTTAATCAAATATCTGCCCGTAGCTCAGCTGGATAGAGCAACGGACTTCTAATCCGTTGGCCGAAGGTTCAAATCCTTTCGGGCAGGCCAGAAAAAACCCTAGAGCGATTACGTTTCTAGGGTTTTTCTATAAGAACTGGTAATATTAATCATTAAAATATAATGTGAAATAACAGGGGGTATTTGTATGAAAATAACGGTGTTTACAAGCAGTCCCAACAAAGACGGTCTTACAGCAGCATGCGGTGCAGCAGCGAAAGAGGGGGCGGCTGCAATGGGTGCAGAAATTTTACATATTGATTTAAATGCTTTTAATATTGAAAGGTGTAAAGCTTGCGGAAATGGTTGGGGGACCTGCAACAAAGAGCATGTATGTAAAACTGAGGATGATTTTGAGCAGATTCATTCAATCATTGCAGATTCGGATGCATATGTAATCATTTCACCTGTTTACTGGGGCGAAATGAGCGAATCTTCTAAAGCATTTTTTGACAGATTAAGAAGGTGTGAGGCATGGAAAAAGGAAGAAAGCCTGTTGTATAAAAAGCCGGTTATAGCGGTTGCTGCAGCCGGTGGCAGCGGTAACGGCACAATCAGCTGCCTTGAATCCATGGAGAGGCTTCTTAAGCATATGGGTGCAGCTATATTTGATCTTATCACGATAACACAGAAGTCCAGGGCATACAAAATCACTACCATAAGGGAAAGTGTGATGGAAATGTTGAAATGCCGGATATAAATGTATATCAGCTAGGGATACAAGAAAGACCATACTGAATATATCGGATGTAACTTAATAACAAAAATGTAACTACTACCTTGAGTAAACAATTGATGCTATAATGACAATTGATAAATGAAAGTATTTTGGATAGAGAGGGTGCTGCATAATGCAATATGTACCATTTGGAAATCTGGGCTTTGAAGTGTCAAGGTTTGGCCTGGGTTGTATGAGGCTGCCGCTGAAGATTCAGCCGGACGGGACTACAAAAGAGTCTGATATTGATGAAGAAAGAGCTATAGAATTGATCCGTTATGCAATTGACAATGGAGTGACTTATGTAGACACTGCAAACGGATATCATGGAGGCAACAGCAAATTTGTTCTGGGTAAAGCCCTCACAGGCGGTTACAGGCAGAAAGTAAAAGTTGCAACAAAGCTTCCTCCCTGGAGCGTAACCCAGTACAGTGATTTTGAAAATCTTCTGCAAACTCATCTGGAAGCTTTACAAACCGATCATATAGATTTTTATCTAGTCCACGGGCTGGATAAAAAAAGCTGGAAAAAAATGAAGGATCTTGGAGTATTAAAATTCCTTGATGACTGTGTTGCAAAGGGGAAAATACGTTATCCATCCTTTTCATTTCACGACGACCTTGAAACATTTAAGGAGATTATCGATTCTTATCACTGGGCTATGTGCCAGATACAGTTGAACATACTGGACGTCAACTGGCAGGCAGGTTTGGAAGGACTGCGCTATGCTGCATCAAAAGGCATATCGGTTGTAGTAATGGAGCCGCTAAAAGGCGGAAAACTTGCAAACAATATTCCCGGGGATATTCTTGCCAAGTGGGATGAATCTCCGGTGAAACGGAGCCCACAGTCCTGGGCGTTCCACTGGCTGGCGGATATGCCTGAAGTAACTGTCATTTTAAGCGGGTCCAGCACACTGGAGCAGCTCAAGGACAGCCTTGAGATATTCCGGACTGCAGGAGCAAAACATTTGTCAAAGGAAGAACTGACTATTGTTGATGAAGTCAGAAAGATGTACCAGAGTAAGATTAAGGTTGGATGTACAGCGTGCAATTACTGCATGCCATGTCCATCAGGGGTATCGATTCCCGATATATTCAAATTATATAATGAGGAGTCCATGTATAACATATATAAGAGCACTCAGGCCTCTTATATGAAGCTGGTGGATAAAGAAAATGCAGCTGACAGGTGTGTTGAATGTGGCAACTGCGAAAGCGTATGTCCACAGTCACTTCCAATTATAGAGAAACTTAAGGAAGTACATGGGTTTTTCAATAAATAGCAGATAATAAGAGCATTGAAGTAAGGGCGGTTTGAAATTGCTGAAAAGTAATTTTGAACCGTCTTTTTTTAGGTCTGCAAAATGTTAAGACAAATTTTGCGATATTCGTAGCGGGGACGCTTCTCAAAAAGTGAGAAAACACTTCCCAGGATAAACCATAATTAGGATACCGTGAGATATGTGAGAACATGTACAACATAACGGTATCAGGATGTTCAAACCTGTGCAGCAGGGGATATGAACTTGTGATGAATGGAGAGGAATACGGGAGGATATTTGACGAGCTGATGAATCAGGCAGCTTGATTGGGGATTTTTGAGAAGCGTCCCCTAAACTATGTTCTTTTTTCGTGTAATAGAGTATAATACAAAATAATAATTCTAAAGGGGACAGATTCGTGGATATCAACATTGCAATCTTTAAAGCTATTAATGGACTGGCATACAAATCAGTGCTGCTTGATAAAATCATGATCGTTTTTTCTGATTATGTACCCGATGTTTTTATGCTTGCACTGGCAGCGTTTTATCTTTACGGCATATATAAAAAGAATGAAGAAATGCGGTACACTTCATTAGATACACTTATAACGACCGTTATAAATCTTTTTATCAGTTTCCTGATCGGGCACTTTTTCTTTATACAGAGACCCTTTATGACCGGTAAGGTTAATCTTCTTTACAGCCATGCAGCGGATGCTTCCTTTCCGAGCGACCATGCCATCGGTACTATGAGTATTGCTCTGGGGCTTTTAAATTATAGCAGGGCTTATGGGGGAATATTAATATTATTGTCTTGCATTGTCGGCATTTCAAGGGTTTATGTCGGACATCACTTTCCTCTGGACGTTGTAGGGGGCTTTATGATTTCAATTGCAGTTAATTGCCTATATGGTATAATTTTAAGGAGACGGTTGAGAAAAATCTATACCTGCATGGAAGGCATTGTCTTTAAGAAAGGTATATTCAAAGGGCTTAACTGATATTTATAATAAAAATTGACTGCAATTTCCGGGGGAGGGTGATTTGTAATGGGAAATATATTTCCGCGTACTGAAGTGGGCGGTGTTTCGCTGTCGAGGATGATTATAGGAACCAACTGGATACTTGGATATAGTCATACCGGCCAGGCAGCGGATACTCTTATAAAACGAAGGAACGGCTCGGCAGAAACTATCGCGAGCCTCCTGGAAGTGTTTCTCGAGGCAGGTATTGACACCATTATGGGGCCATTTGCAGGCAATCCGCACCTGTTAAAGGCTGTAAAGCTGACAGAAGACCGGGTTGGAAGAGGGATGATTATTGTTGACACACCCATAATTAATGTTAATGACGATGCTGCTTCGCGCAAAGAGGCCAGTGAGGTTATTTCAACGAGTAAAAAGCTGGGTGCGACCTTTTGTCTTCCTCATCATTCGTCGGTAGAACAGCTGGTCAATAAAAACAAGAAAACAATTGAACGATTGCCGGACTATCTGAAGATGATACGGGACAAGGATATGGTACCCGGGTTATCCTGCCACATGCCAGAGCTTATCATTTATTCAGACCTTAATGGATATGACGTACAGACCTATATACAAATCTTCAATTGCCTTGGCTTTCTAATGCAGGTGGAGGTAGAATACATACATAAAGTCATCTGGAATGCAAAGAAACCTGTAATGACTATAAAGCCAATGGCTGCTGGCCGGGTAAGCCCGTTTGTGGGTTTGACCTTCTCATGGCATACTATCCGTCCGTGTGATATGGTGACTGTAGGATGCCTCACTCCGGAGGAAGCTTTTGAAGATATAGAGATATCAATGGCGGCATTGGAGGGACGTCCACCCATGCTGGAAGGCCGCAGCAGTCCGAACAGGACCGAAATTATGAAGGATTAGATCTTTTATAGAGATTTCATTAAAGCTTGATAATTAATATTCCCGGAAAACAGGCGAGTTATGTGATTTTTCAAATATCACATAACCCGCCTGTTTTTTATTATCAAGTCAAAAATGGAGATGTGGAATAAATATATTCAAGATATGGTAATAGCAGCGTTCCGTAGCTTAATGAGGAATAATTATAATAATTTAACATTGTATAGCTACAAAATACTTGTAAAAACCACATAATGTAAATATAATTTATATAATACTTGAAAAATCTCGAAAGCAAACTTAGAGTGCCATATGTGTAAAGTGTGCTTTCAAGGGTATTTCAATAATTAAGGGGGATGGGTATGAATCGAAAAAAGATCGCAAGTCTCATCTGTGCATTTTTTGTAGCTACAACAGTACTATCAGGATGCAGCAGCGGGAAAAAGGACGGATCTGTTTCAGGAAATGACCAGTCAAAGAATCAGACTGCAGTACAAAATTCTTCGGCTCAACAAACCACATCTTTGCCGGCACAAAATCCGAATGACAAAAAGCCTACTCCAAGAAATGAGACCCTTTATGTGAACGGTTTGCAGTGGGGCCCTCCCAATAATTTCAATTATTTATCAGCAAATGGCGCCTGGCCTGTCAATCCGACCAGCTATAACAACGGCCGTGAACTGATTTATGAGACATTGTTCATGTTCAACCAGCTTACCGGACAGATGGAGCCTTTGCTCGGGGAGAAATATTCCTGGAGTGACGATTATACATTAAAGGTTGAATTGAATAAGAATGCCCGCTGGAATGACGGCAAACCACTTACTTCTGAAGATGTGGTCTATACATACCAGCTGGGAAAGAAATATACTATTGCCTGGAGCAACTACTGGACATTCATTGAGGACGTTGCTGCCGATGGGCCGAATGCATTTAATATCAAGCTGAACAAAAGCAATTACAACAAGCTGTCGGTGCTTGACAGCATACAGCAGATACCGATGCACCCGAAACATGCCTGGGAGGAAATAGAGAAAAAAGCAGGAAACAACATTGCAGAAATCCGGAAGGAGTTCAATCCTAACCCCGTTGCATCCGGGCCATACAAGGTATACTACTATGATGACACGAAGATCACACTGGTGAGGGACGACAACTACTGGGGAAAAGCTTTGTTCGGCAAGCTTCCGGCTCCAAAATACGTAACACACATTATTTACAAGGACAATGCCGCAGGGGACCTGGCATTTAAAAATGGCGAGGTGGACATGTCCCAGCAGTTCATACCGCAGGTATGGAATATGTGGAAAAACGGAGCGCCTGTTAGGACTTACCTGAAGGATGCCCCATACTATATATCCGGCTCATTGCCATCAATTTTCTTCAACCTGTCCAAAAAAGGTCTTGATAATGCCGATGTCAGAAGAGCAATAGCCATGTCCATCGACTATAAAAAAATATCAGATCTTGCCATGAGCGGATATTCACCAAACATGGAGCCTTCACTTACACTTCTTACAGATGCGGAATCCAAATATGTCGACAAGGAAGCAATAAAACCCCTGCAGTGGAAAACCGACGTGGCCGGAGCCAATGCATTGCTTGACAAAATAGGAGCTGCCAAAGGTCCTGACGGTATACGTGTATTGAACGGTACAAGGCTGGGCCCATGGGAGCTTGAATGTCCCTATGGGTGGTCAGACTGGAATGCAACTCTGGAGATTGTGGCGCAGAGTGCAAAACAGGTAGGTATAGAACTGAGAACCAAGTTTCCGGAAGCGCCTGTAGTAATAAATGACAAGCAGACCGGTAAATTCGACATACTTATGGATACCCCGGCGGGAGGACAGGCGCCAAGCCAGCCCTGGGCAAGAACAAGGTTCCTTATGTATTCCAAGGGTGTTGCGCCATTTGGAGAAATGGCTTTCTGGAATTGGGGAAGGTACAAGAATCAGCGTGCTGATGAAATAATAGAGGCAATTCCATCAAAGACCGATTTAAATGAATTGAAAGCCCTCTATACAGAATTGACAAAAATCTGGCTTACAGATGTGCCTTCTGTGGGATTACTGTATAGGCCATGGTCCTTCTATACCGTGAACGAATCCGTATGGACAGGATTCCCGGCTGAGGGGGACAAAACGAACATTCCACCCCAGATATGCATGGATGGTGCAGGAATAAAGGCACTGTACAATATTAAAAATAAATGACCTGCATGTTGAATGGCAAAGGTATTTATTTTTAGACTGACAATCAAACCCGACCTGAAACAGGCTTGAATTTTTATAGTAGCAGGTTAAGTCAAAATACTGTCTCTTATACACATCTGACGCTGCCGACGAAGAG
>CALMWN010000107.1 GCA_937873555.1 uncultured Clostridia bacterium | reverse complement strand
CACTATCCTCTTCGTCGGCAGCGTCAGATGTGTATAAGAGACAGGGGCAAGAGAAGTGATGAACTACCTTTACCAATGTGGACACCGCAGGATCGGATTTATTTGTGCGAGAATATCCTTCAATGAACGGTACACTGGGTATCTGAGTGCATTGGAAGAAATGGGGCTTCCGGTTGCAAAAAGCAGAATTATAACAAGCGCCAAAGGAAAATCAAATTTCGAATACGGTTATAATGCTGCTTTGAATTTGATTGAGAATGGCCTTGATGTAACTGCGATCTTTTCATTTAATGATGCAATGGCCATAGGTGCTATGGCGGCTTTTTCGCAAAAAGGCATAAGAATACCTGAGGACATTTCCATTATAGGTTTTGATGACATAATCCAATCAAGATATGCATCCCCTCCTTTGACTACAATACAGCTGCCTAAATTCGAGCAGGGCATGGAGAGCGTGAAACTGCTGATACAGGAAATCAAAGGGGAAGAGGTTTCGAACGTATCCCTGAACACAAAATTGATTATCAGAGATACCGTGTCGAAGATAATTTCCTGACAATTTAACCCTATATAAGATGAAGAAAATATTTAATTCAACTTATATAATAATCTATTTGAATCAATTAAGTATAACAAGCTCATATTTAAACGACACTTTCTGGATGACTATTATTTATGGATTTATTATTAAAGCAGTCCAACTGCTTTAATAATGAAATATAAACCTGAAACACAGCGATTTGTGCTTCAGGACAATAAAATAATAATATAATAGGAGGCTGATTTTATGTACAAAAGGTTTTTTTCTATTTTCCTTCCGGTGATCTTACTGGTTTCACTTCTTGCGGGCTGCAGTAGCTCCTCTTCAAAATCCTCCAGTGCTCCCGCCGGCGACAGCAAAACAGCTGCGAAAAGCTTGAAGGGCGATATAGTGATAGGTGGATGGCCATCCGGAGATAAAGCCTTTGAAGCAATCATACCTGAGTTTAACAAGAAATACCCGGACATAAAAATCAAATTGGAGTTCCAGAAATCGGCAGATCACCACAACAAGCTGTTAACCTCCCTTGCAGCGGGCTCAGGGGCACCAGATGTAACCATGATTGAAGCGGGTTATGTTGGAAAGTTCAGAGATAAGAAAGGCTTTGTAAATCTTCTGGACAATCCTTATAATGCCAAACGTTACGAAAAAGACTTTGTCGATTACAAATGGCAAATGGCTATAGCGCTGGACGGCAAGCAAATGATTGCTATTCCCTGGGATATAGGCCCATTAAGCATGTTTTACCGCAGAGATATTTTCAAGGCAGCAGGCCTGCCTGATGATCCGGCTGAAGTACAAAAGCTTGTAGCAACATGGGACGGATATCTTGATACAGCGCGCAAGGTCAGCAAACCCGGTGAGCGCTGGATGGTGACCAATGCTGCAGACATATTCATGGCAAAGCGCGCAAACAGGGACTTTTATAACCAGGATTTGAGCTTCCGTTTTGAAGATGCAGATTCACTTAAGCTTCTCGAGCTTTGTTCGACCATAAGGAAAGAAGGTCTGGATGCCAAAGTATTGATAAGTTCCAACGAGTTTAACGCTTTACTGAAAGAAGGCAAGGTAGCAACCCACATATCAGGATGCTGGTTCGGGGGATTCCTGAAAACCTTTATTGCTCCTGAAAGCAGTGGAAAATGGGGAGTTGTACGTATGCCCGGTTCTGACACCGTTACAAACTGGGGAGGTTCATTTGTCGGGATTCCTGACCAGTCCAAGAATAAAGAAGCAGCCTGGGCTTTCATAGAATATGCCGTTGCAACCAAGGATGCTCAAAATGCCATGTTTAAGGCTGTTGACTATTTCCCTGCATTCAAGCCCGCATGGGACGATCCGATGTACAAGGATCCCGATCCTTTCTTCGGAAATCAAAAGACACGTGAGTTCTGGGTAGATGTTGCCAAAGGTACAAAGCCAAGCTTTGCAACTATAATGGATACACAGACGCAGGATATAATGCGTGCGACTGTAAGTACAGGCCTG
>CALMWN010000106.1 GCA_937873555.1 uncultured Clostridia bacterium | reverse complement strand
ATAGAGTATATTACTGCTGCAGACAGGAGCATACCTTATGTCAGGGTCATTTCAAATGCCAACGATACAAAATATGTTGCTGCACAGATAAACAACGTAGATGGGACAAACCTACTCCTGAACGCGTCGCTGCTTTTCAAAACGGATTACCCCGGCGTGAATTCCGGAGTTTCATTTAATCTGGCAGGGGAACAGCCAATGGTGACATACAGGTACAGCGGCAATGCATCGGTTGCAATAGATGGAAGAAAGTCGGATATACAGGCACTGACTGCGGGAATGAACGTTATTCTGACAATACAGAACAATGTTGTGACAGATATTAAGACATTGGATTTGCGGATGAACATGAGGGAAGTAGGAGTGATAAAAGGAATTGTTGAGGACAACAACCCTCAACTCGGCTATTTGACCCTTTACAACGACAATGGCACTGGTGTTTCACCTTCCATGCAGCAGGATATTGCCGCTTTCAGGACGTATAATTATCCTGGGCGTGAAGCCGTAGAGGTTTTCAAAAATCACGAAAAGGCCGATATTACGGATATTGAACCCGGAGACTCAGTTTTTGTGAAGCTGGACGGGAATGGAAGCATATCAAGCATAAGTGCTGTGGACAATTATACAACCAAGTATGCAAAAGTTATGTCGAAGACCCCGTCGAAAATATCTGTAAGGTATGACGACGGTACTCAGCAGGTACTGGATGCGGACAGCGGTATACCGGTTATTTCGGATAAAAGGCTGACGGGATACGACAGTTTGAAGGATGGGGACAGGGTCAAGCTGCTGCTGCACATAACAAACAAGTTCACAAGAATAAAGCAGATCAATATTGAAGGTGACCAGCACCATATAACAAATATTTACAAGGGCAGCATATCGGATATTGATGACAACGGAAACAAGCTGGTTGTGTCGAATCCAGCGGTAATGGACAGGGGACAGTGGGTGAAAACAGATAGAAAAGGTGTGACGAGCTTCGGACTGTCTCCCGTATACAGTATATTTCTTAATAACAGGAAAGAGGATGCCAAAAAGGTCAAAGCCCTGAAGGGCAGCGAAGCTTATATAGCGGTTGAAAAGGATTACGGCGGAAAT
Organism: uncultured Clostridia bacterium; assembly: GCA_937873555.1. Taxonomy (GTDB): domain Bacteria; phylum Bacillota; class Clostridia; order Acetivibrionales; family CALMWN01; genus CALMWN01. The sequence goes on along the minus strand of CALMWN010000106.1, from coordinate 4,318 downwards.
GAAAAGGCAGTTGTGATTTCATACAGGAATGCGGATGATTCGGAAGTTCCGTATGATGACAGTGTGTTGGGAAATTCTACGGGGACCGGGGAGTTCAATCTGAAAAACAATATCTCAAGTATCAGATACGGTCCGGGTACGATTATAGTCAAGGACGGGAGGCTTGTTTCCGGCAGCAGCATAGCAGGGGATGATTCGGTATATGTGGTTGCAAACAGGAGCTATTCCAGCGGAGACTTCAATGCAGGTGTAGTACAGATTACCGACCGGCCGAACCCTGACGCAGTCCGGTTATACCGCGCAAGAATTAAGCAGATAAATCCCAACAGGGATTTTACAGTTCCGTTCTTCTCTCAGCTTAAAGGTACAAACTGGGAATTCGTAAATACTCCGAAAACCTTCAAGCTCAACCATGATACAAGGATACTGGATGATTCCGGAGTGGTGAACCAGCGTGATTTTGTGGATTACGGCACAGGCAGCTATGCCGACAAAGTGGTATATGTTGCTGCCAGGGACATCAACGCCATTACTGTGACCACTGCGCCATACGGTATTTATAATGCTAGAGGTGAAATTATAGATTTGACAGGCATTACATATGATGAAAACGGGAATGTGCTGCAGGAACCTACCGGTTTGATGCTAAAGAGTGCGAAGGTGTATAATGCGTCTACCTATATGTGGGAAGACATCGGTGACATGACGGTGAACCTGTTGAAAAACAGCATAATCATAAAAAACAACAAGGTTGCGAAACCCGGAGACCTGAAAAAAGGCGACAGCGTAAGGCTGATAAAGAAGGATGACACCGGGACCGGCGATGCTTACATTGTAATTGTCGAGAATTGAGAATAAATTTAAACCTTAAAAAAGCAATTTTCGCTCTTGTGTGCCCGGTAGGCCGATCTATCCGGTACATCTTCGGGGATATGGAGGCTAAAATGAAGAAATACTGTGTAGTGATATTAAGCTTTCTGGCAGCTTTCAGTGCAGTTATACCTGTCACAGCTTTTGCAAGGACAGGGGACAACGGATATGAAGGCGGTATTTCTGCAGAAACAAAGACCGGACAATTCGACTACCGGGAGGTTTGTTTCATAAGCGGAGAACCTGTCGTCTTCAAAGGCACACTGACAATTAAGAAGAATCAGAAGCAGGATACGGCCACCAAGCAGGATATAATCACTGCTACATATACTTACAGCAGTCTGGTTAACAATGACAAGTCGGCAAGTATTACAAGGACTAATGTCATTTATACCACCAGGCGCACAAAGAAGGATAACGGGCAGGTAATAGAGGAGACCTCGGTAGGCAACAACACATCGTCTACTTCGACAACCAGCAATAACAACAAAATGACCGAGATTATAAAAATAGGCAATGACACATACACTCTGACCAACTATAATTTTACCAGGACAAATATCATTGATTCCAGGCCTGCAATAGACTATATCGCAGGCGATATACATACAGTTAAGGTTTACCAGAAAAGTACTTCCGCAGGCACCGGCACCAGCACAGGCACAACTACCGTTACTGTTGAAGGGCTTGGAAATTCCTACGGCTATAATCAGTATTGGGGAACCACCGGTGTTGACACCATAAAATATACAATACAGGGCGACGTAAAAAACGGCACCAACTCCGACCAATGGGGCGGGGAAGCGACAGTATCGCTGTCCTCTTCTGCTGTCAAACAGCTGAAATATGTGGATAATGAACCTAAAACCATGTCCTTTGACGGGGGGTTTGTCCTGACCCAGAACAACAGCAGCATTATGGAGTATGCTGCAAGGCTCCCGGAGTTTGACTCCAAGGGTATTTCGACCGATAGAGCCGTAGAATGGAAGGACAGCGCTCAGGTTGAAACCTTCCCCAATCTGACAAGGCTGCCAATAGCCAATTTGGGGCACTTGAAAGGGCATTGGGCGGAGAATGACATAAAAGCACTGTATGGGCTTGAAGTATTCAAAGGCAATGATACCCTTTTTGACCCTGAGAAGTACATGACAAGAGCAGAATTCACAGTTGCCATTTTAAAGGCAGCCAGGGAGGTGCCGGCAGACCCTCTGCTTCAGACTACTGCAGCAGCAAGACCTGCAGCCGCAGGAAGGAATACAAAGGTGGTATCGCCTTTTGCCGATGTTTCCACGGAGAACATGTATTTCAGCCAGATAAATGATGCTTATAAAAGAGGCCTTATCAGCGGGATAGGCATGCGTTCCTTCGGGCCCGATGAGAACCTCACCCTGGCGGATGCGCTGACAATTTTCATACGCACACTGGGATTGGAGGGCATGGCGTCCAGCGGAGGGGCTGTTACTACATTCAAGGATAATGATGATATACCGGATTACGCACGCAGTGCGACCTATGTTGCAGAAAAGATAGGCCTTATCCAGGGAGATGACAGGGGGTATCTTTACCCGGGAAGCAATCTTACCAATGCAAGGGCGGCTGCCCTCATAAACAGGTTCATAGGGTATATGAGAGAAGGATTGAGAAAGGATTACAGGGAGGGGATTGTAAACTATTAGGAGTAGATTGTGGCTATATTCCATTTTTCAGTTTACAATCAGCGTTCGTAAAAATTTTACTTCTTTCGTTTCCCAAAATGTCACCATATTTATTAAAGATATGCTACAATGGTAATATTGTTAACTACTTTTTTTATTTCCAAACGTGAGGAGAATTATTGTGAGAAATATCAACATTAAAAGGCTCCTGGCTGTTTTAACGGTCCTATGCATACTGCTTGTGCCGTTTTTTGCAGTACAGGCTGCACAGGATACTACAGACACAAGTAAAGACCTTGAATACATCAGAAGCATCATGGATATGATCAAGGACAAGCATAAAGGGGAAGTAACCGATAAACAGCTTCTTGAGGGCGCATTGAAGGGCATGTTCGGCAGTATGGATAAATATACGACTTACTTTTCAATTGATGAAGCAAACGGCTTTATGGATAGCGTGGAAGGGAAGTTTAAAGGCATAGGTGTTACCCTTTCCAAGATAGGCGATTATGTCACCGTTGAACAGGTTTTCGCCCAGTCACCTGCGGAAAAAGCCGGGATAGGCGTTGGAGACAGGATTGTATCGGTGGACGGAAGGAATGCGGTGGGCAATCCGATTGAAAGTGTGACCAAATACATAAAAGGGAAAAAGGATGTCAAAATTTCACTGCAGATCATTAAAAATGGTGATACCAAGCCTGTTGCCATAAATCTGCAGAAGGATGACGTGAAGGTCAATCCGGTTACATATGAAATCAAAGATAATATCGGATATATCAAGCTTGATATGTTCAGTAAAAATGCAGATGAATTTATAATCAAGGCTTTGAACGATATGGATGAAAAGGGTGTAAAAAATATTGTTCTTGACCTCAGGGACAATCCGGGTGGTGAGCTGGACCAGGCAGTGGCCCTGGCGGAAAAATTCATACCGGAAGGCCTGATAACTAAGCTTCAATATCAATCGAAGGACTATGTCAACAAGGAATACTACTCTCACCTTAAAAATCCGAAGTACAAGCTTGCTGTCCTGGTGAGCGGCGGGAGTGCAAGTGCATCGGAGGTTTTTGCGGGGGCAGTCAAGGACAGCCGGGCAGGTACTCTCATAGGTACAAAAACCTACGGCAAGGCAAAGGTCCAGGTAATGATTCCGCTTCTTACTCCGGAAGCATATGCAAAATATGAGAAGCAGCTGAATGTCAAGCTTGTAAATGGGTATGACCTTTACAACAAGTTCAATATCAATCCGCCCATGAATGAAATAATAGGCTGGACAAAAATAACGGTTGGAGAATATACGACTCCCAAAGGTAATATGATTGACCAAAAGGGTATCATGCCGGATATCGAAACAGCAGACCCCGATAAAGTCAAGGATATAAGCTTGGGCAGCCTTACAAAACTCAAGAAGCAGTTTGTTTTTTCTTCAAAAGACGAAGGCTCAGATGTATATGCCGCCAAAAAACTGCTTATAGTACAGGGCTATGATATAGACAACCTTGACACGGTAATGGATGAAAAGACTGTAGCAGCTGTAATGAAGTTCCAGTCAGGCAATGGGCTGTATGCGTACGGAGACCTTGACCTTACCACCCAGCAGCTTATGAACGAGAAGATACAGAAGATTCTGGATGACTCCGACAAGCAATATAAGCGGGCTGTGGAGTTTTTAACCGGTAATTGAAGGAGCTTTCAATAAAATGTGTGAGGACGGTATTAACCTCACACATTTTGTTTTGTTTTAAAGCCATAATTAGACATTTTCTTTTATAATATTAATTATAATTACTATT
>CALMWN010000105.1 GCA_937873555.1 uncultured Clostridia bacterium | reverse complement strand
GGATTCAGCCATTGTCACGGTGGTCCCCCCGCTTTTCCGTCCGCCAAGGTAGAAATTATTCAGCAGGACAAGAATAATAATCTGGAGTATTAATGAAATTATAATCCACCTGTATATCATCAAAGCCTTTTTTTTCATTTTATACCCTCCTTCATGGGAAGCACCATGAAGACCGTTGACAGGGAACGTTCTCCCATTCCGTCACTGGGCTTGTTTATGACTTTTCCGTTGTAATACATGGTGGTAGAGGAACCCCCATCCAGATTAACAGCGTTGACTGCCCCGTTCTTCAGCAGAATATCCTGAACATCTCTTAAAGTTGCACCTATAATGCCGTGCAGCGGATCCCTGCCGTCTATTACGATAAGCATTATCTCGCCGGTCTCTTTCTGTGCAATGGCAGTACGGGGCGCTATACCCCATCCTCCGTTGCCTTCCGTTATGGTAGGCTTGCCGTTTACAATCAGAGGAGGTCCGAACTTTATCGCATCCTTTACCTTGTATTCCTTTAACAATTGATTTATTGAATGCTTGCCTACAATAAGCTGCCCTTTTTCGGTAAATGCTGCAGTATCCTGCTTTAAGTCGTCATCACCTATATCATTATATACTACTTTTCCGTTGTTGATAATGAATCCGTCCGGGACACCGCCTGTTCCCGCCCATCCGACATCCAGAAAGCCACCGGCATTGATAGCTGCTACAGCTCCGTATCTTTTGGCAATGGAGCTCGCAGTTTCACCTGCTTTCAGTAGTTGAGCCGTATAGCCGAGAGCAATCCTGGTGGGATCATATATTACCATCAGTTTTCCGTTAAAGTCTCCACCATCTATGTTGAACACATCAATTTTATCGGTATGATGAACGGTGATATTGATGAGATTGATTTTGGCACCGTCGTCAGTCGGATCAACAGCATAACTTTTGCCTACTATTTTCTGAATGGCTTCATCCGACAAAAAGAATTTGGATATATATTGATGTCTGTATGAATTCCATGACATGCCCACTATCATTTGCTTTACATTGCCAAATGGTCCGTAAAAAATCAATAATGGCATGGTTATGGCTGAAAATACAAATTCGAAGGCAAGAAATATGAGTATCTTTTTCCAGAAAATCCGGGTAAAATTCTTACCTGCAGCTTTTTGTGAATCAGCGGCAGTTATTTCTTTTAGATCCTGCAATTTACACCATTCCCCTATAAATAATATGAACAACATTAATAATATAATACGCCGGATAGTTTTTTGTCAAATTTAGAAACCCTTTGGAAAAGTATTCCAATCAGCAAAACCGCTTTCAAGTCATGCTATACCATGCCTGTCAAGGATCCGGTGCAGGTTTTCAAACAATAAGCCTGCAACAAACCATGCAGGCGCATAATCAAGGCGTACCAGATTATCGATGGTAAACGGTCCTGTATAGGTCCATGGGTATACGCCAAGAATGGCAACCAATATGAGTCCGCTGGTGTATTCTATCCCCCAGATGATTATAACCCAAATAAGCCCTCTTGCGTACCATCTCCACTCATATATTATATCATGAATAGGTTCAAGAAAAACAGCACATCCATAAATTATAAACATCCACAGATTTGTAAATCCCAATAATCTCAGATCGCCTTTTATCAGTGAATAAAAGCCTGTCCATATTATTTCCATGGTCCAGCCGGCAAGGCCGTAAATTAAAAATCTTTTCATCATGATATTATTTTTAGCTGTATTTCCGCAATTAATAATATATAATATGAAGAAAATTTTACATCATATTTAGTATAACCATTTTCTTAATGACAAAGAATATACCAAAAAGCATTGGAGGTAATTTATGAAAACACGTAAAACAAAAGCCATTACCCAGAATCCGACCTTCAAAGGCGAGCTGGTACCTGAAAAAGATTCTGAAGATAATGACCCTACAGGAAGATATACGGTAAGAAATCCCTACAAAACTCCGCCCAACAGCCTCAGTACAAAGGGTAGGCGCTGAAAGCACTTAGTACTACTTTGTTGCATCAGCATAAAGTAAAACTATATACCCTTGTGATTGTATAACAGTAATTAAGTATAATCT
>CALMWN010000104.1 GCA_937873555.1 uncultured Clostridia bacterium | reverse complement strand
ATATAATTGAGTTTTAATAAGAACTGCATGATTTAAGACCAATCCCGGCATAATTCATAAGTAATGCGGTTGCATATAAAATTTCATAAACATTGAATATTTCCCGAGAATCTGATTTTATCAGATTCTCGGGAGTTTTGCAACTTATGTTTTATGTATATGTGTCTGGTATTTTCAGGCAGCATATTGTTCCTGATGCTATATGAACCTGTTTGTCAGAAATATTGCCGGGAAACAGAACTAAAAAGCGGGAAGTACAGGTAACTGGAGTTCCCTGCCTTCCCGCTTAATAAAGCTTATATTACCATTTTACAAGGCTGTCTATATTGACCGGCATGCCTGTAGCAATGGATTTGTTTGCTGCAATACCCGTCATAATTGACATGATGCCATCTACATGGGAAGCTGCCCTGTTGAATCTGTCCGGTTCGGGTGTTCCGAAAAGGTCATTCAAAAGAACCGGGTCACCGCCACCATGGCCGCCTTCTTTTTCTTCCACCGGCACTTCATATGCATCGGCAAACAGAGGATATACAGTGATGTTCTTCATTTTCACAGCACCCTCAAGTGCTGAATCTCCTCCGGCGTTTACATAGGTCTTTTCTATCGCAGAAACCTGGATCCTGCCTTTGCTTCCGTTGAAGTTTATTTTCAATCCTTCCCAGGGCATGTATGCGTTCAAGGAATACGTCATTATTGCGTTGTTTTTGTACCTTACTATGACACCCATTGTATCTTCAATACTTATACCATCGCCGAATACGCTCTGATCCCTGTAATACCCGTCTTCGTGCTCTGCGTCGAGGTAGAGTGCCTTGAGGCCTTCTTTTTCTTCCATGTGAAGCGCGAATGGATCACCTTTTGCGTTTTCACTGCCGTATGCCCGTGAATAGAACTTTGTTATTCCTCTTTTTTCTGCATTTTCACGTCCGTAGAAATTCAGATCACCCATGGCAAATACTGTCTTTGGCTGGGACCCAAGCCAGAAATTCACAAGGTCGAAATGATGAGTGGCTTTGTGTACCAAAAGCCCTCCGCTGTTTCTCTTGTCCCTGTGCCAGCGTCTGAAATAGTCAGCGCCATGTTCCGTATTGAGAAGCCATTCGAAATGCACCGAGAATACATCCCCGATTGCGCCATCCATAATCAGCTCCCTGACCTTGGTGTGGTATGGTGCATACCTGTAGTTAAAGGATACTCTGAGCTTTCTTCCGGTTCTTTTTATCGCATCCAGAATTTCCTGTGCCTTTACTTCGTCAGTCGTCATGGGCTTTTCGGTAATGACATCACAGCCGAGCTCCATGGCACGGATAATATATTTATGATGAGTTCTGTCGATTGTTGTAACAATTACGTAATCCGGTTTTTCCTTCTGGATCATGAGGTCGAATTCTTCAGCCTTGTAAAGGTTAACCGGCTTTGCTCCGTACTTTTCCTGAATAAGCTTGTTTGCATAGTTCAACCTGGTCTGGTTTATATCGCAGAATGCAAGCAGCTCTGAAGTTTCCTTATATGTCCCTGCGAGTGCTTCGTAAAAAAAACGTGCCCTGCCTCCGACACCGACCTGTACATACTTTTTCCTGTTGCTCATTTTATATCCTCCCTGTAATTTAATGCAGAATACTTGTTAAAATAATTATATTTAAACCGAGTTATATTTTCAGCATAAATATTGCTTATTTTATAAAATTATGTGCATATATTGTCGTGTTTTTACTTCTTCACAGAAGTCCCCGCTGAA
>CALMWN010000103.1 GCA_937873555.1 uncultured Clostridia bacterium | reverse complement strand
ATATCAAGGCTTTACAGGATTAATATTTTGAGCAAGTGTCAAATACGGGATTATACCACCATAGCCATTTTAATGTCAATATTGCCCGCCCTGTTGTTTTCTGCTACAATGTGCGTAGGCTTTATTCCATACAAGTCTGACCTCTTGTCAGTCAAAAAAACTATAAATTTGTATGGCACGGTCAATACTTCGGTCGGTGGTTCAAATGATTATAATAGGCTGCAGCAACATATCGCTGTCCTTCGGAATAAATAAAATACTGGATAACATAACCTTCAATATTCAGCAGGGTGACAAGGTCGGTCTTGTAGGTGTTAACGGTGCGGGAAAATCTACGCTCTTCAAAGTGATCTCGGGAATCCTGCTGCCTGATACAGGTGGCGTCTATATTGCCCGGAACCAGAAATTGGGCTATCTGGAACAGAACTCGGGATTAAACTCATCAAACAACATATGGGACGAACTGCTCACTACCTGTTCCCACCTCATGGAAATGGAAAGCCGGATTAAGGCACTTGAGGAAAAAATCAGCATGGAAAAGGATCATGCGGTTCTTTCTTTGTATATGGAGGAATATTCGGAGCTGGCGGATAAATTTGAAGAAAGCGGCGGGTATGAGTACAACAGCAAAATAAAAGGTGTCTTAAGAGGGCTTGGTTTCAGCGACAGCCAGTTTCAAAATCCGATATATACCTTAAGCGGCGGCCAGAAAACCCGTCTCTCACTTGCAAAACTTTTACTTGAAGAGCCTGACATCCTGCTCCTGGATGAGCCCACAAACCACCTTGATATTGAAGCAATAGAATGGCTCGAAGACTTCTTAAGGGGTTATGCAAAATGCATAATTGTGATATCCCATGACAGGTATTTTCTTGATGTTGTAACAAACAGGACAATAGAGCTGGAGAACTGTGAATGTAAAATCTACAACGGCAATTACAGCAGCTTTGTAAAACTAAAAAGCATCGACAGGGAAATCCAGCAAAAGCATTTTGAGATGCAGCAAAAGGAAATAGCCAGGATGGAAGCCTTCATAGAGCAGCAGAAAAGATGGAACAGGGAGAAAAACATAGTTGCGGCAGAAAGCAGGCAGAAGGCAATAGACAGAATGGAGAAAATCGAGCAGCCCAAAAACCTGCCGGATAAAATAAGGATAAAATTCAGAAGCAGTATCATCAGCGGAAATGACGTGCTTTTCGTTGAAAATCTGTCAAAGGAATACCCTGGTAAGCCTCTTTTCAACAATATAAATTTTCAGCTCAAAAAAAATGAAAAGGTTTTTCTCCTGGGTCCAAACGGCTGCGGTAAATCTACCCTGCTAAAAATTCTTGCCGGCAAACTGGATAAATCCTCAGGGGAATTTGAGTACGGTCATAAGATCAAGCTGGGCTATTATGACCAGGAGCAGGAAGATCTCGATGAAAACAACACCATACTGGAAGAAGTGTGGAACTCAAATGAAAAGCTTACACATACGGAAATACGCAATGCACTTGCCTCATTTCTTTTCAAAGGCGAAGAAGTCTTTAAGAACATTTCCATATTAAGCGGAGGAGAAAAAAGCCGGGTCTCACTTGTCAAGTTGATGCTGTCAGGCTCCAATTTTCTTCTTCTTGATGAGCCTACAAACCACCTGGATATAAATTCACGTGAAATTCTTGAGGAATCCCTCCAGAACTTTGACGGGACCATCCTGGCCGTATCCCATGACAGGTACTTCATAAACAAGCTGGCAACAAGAATAATGGAAATGCAGGATACTTCACTGCTGGATTGTAACGGAGGCTATTCCTATTACCTGGAATACAGGAACAAAACCAAAAAATCTGCTCAGGCAGAAACATCAGAAGCTCAATTCTCCTCTTCAAAGCTGGAAAGAATGCAAAGCAAGGAGGAAAAAACCAGGCAAAAAAAACTCGAGAGGCAGATAGCAGAGGCCGAACAGGAAATAGAGGCTGTAGAAAAGCGTCTGTCGGACATAGACTCAGAGATGTGCCTTGAGGAAGTATTCAGTGACCATATCAGGGTTGGCCAGCTGCAGGAAGAGCAGCGCGATTTGTCCGGAAGGCTTGAAGAACTGTACAGCTTATGGGGGCAGCTCACCTCTTAGGAATTTGTCAATTAAAAAATATTAGGAAAAAATTTTGCGAGGCTTTAAGCCTCGCATTTTTTTGTTTCTTTAGCCTCATCTGTAGGAATATACCGAGGTATAGCCGTGAAAGTGATGGAAATGCCTGTCATTTATTGTTGTCACTCCACTGTAACGGTGTATATGCCCACCGGGAACCCTGATTTCCGGTATTGAATCAAATACTTATCAACTGCATATATTACATTTTATGTTTACTTCACAGGAGTGTTACAATTAATATGCATGCAGTAGGGAGTTAACCTCACTTGCGTTGAAAATAGCCGGTGATTCCATCCTTTATTGCAGCAGAAAGTTTATTCTGATATTCTTCTGTTACCAGTTTTTTCTCCTCTTCGGCATTTGAAAGGAAACCACATTCTACAATAGCCGTAGTGGTTTTACTGTCTTTAAGTATAATTATGGGTTCTTTCTTTTCAAGCGCTTCTCTCTTATTATTCGGGTCTACAGAATCCCTTACTGATTTCTGTATACTCATGGCCAGCCTTTGGCTCTCAGGCGAATTTGGAGGGAAAAACACCTGGGTCCCGTAGTACTTGGCCTGCTGGAACTTGTTCAAGTGAATGCTGACTACAATGTCAGCTCCTGCTTCGTCCATGATTTTCTTTCTTCTTAGCAAGTCCTCCCTTCTCTTTTGTACAATATTCCGGGTGTCTGTGTTGTATACCAGCCTGTCGTCTTCCCTGGTCATTATAACCTTGTAGTTTTCAGCCTTCAGTAATTCTTTTACTTTAATGGCAATTAACAGGTTTACATCCTTCTCCCTTGTTCCGCTGTAGTCGCTTACAGCGCCGGGATCTTCGCCCCCGTGTCCTGCATCGAGTATTACAGTCTTTAATGGAACCTGGCCGTTACTAACCGGCTCTGCACCTCCATCCGCCATACCGATGCAGTAAATTGCAACCATGGCCAGAAAAATCAATGATATCAATATTGCATTATTCTTCTTAACAACAATAATCAAATCGGATCACCTCTTTTGATTAAGCCTCATATATAAAAATATTCGCACGCAGGTCGTCCATATGCTTAAACCGCATATTTGGGATTCACATGTCGGGCGAACAATTAAAAACCTCCCGGTTGGTTCCAGGAGGTTGTAAAATCTATAAATGCTAATATATCATTAATCAAATGACGGTGTTTGGATACCTTCCATATTGCCGCCCAGGTGGATGATTGTCGATTGTATTTCATAAAAGGTTTCTCTATCCATAGTTTTAATATTCTTTTCGACATATCCCCTTAAAAAAGGAACCGCCCTTCCATCCCCATAGTCGCCAAGGAAAGCGGCTCCCAACACTTTATCCTCCATTTTCGGAAACGCATTTTTGATACATCTGTAAATATCGTCAGATTTATATTCATTGCCTATGCTTACCAGGGAGGATAAAAGATATTCATGCACTGTCATAATATTTTCCGCTTCCTGTATAACCTCAATTATTGCCTCAATGGAAGGCTGGCCGATTTCTACAAGAGCACTTGAAGCCGCGTCCAGGATCAACTCATTCTCCCCGCTGCATTTGAACATCATATCAAGAAGTGGGGATACCGCATTTCGCAGCCTCCACATACCAATAACCTCGAGTGCCATAAGAGGTATATAAAAATCAGTTTCACTGTCAACCCTGATCATGTCGGTGGCTAATGCGACAAGCCTTTCAAAAGCCTCTTCACCATGCAGCTTGAGTCTTTCCAGAAGCAGGTCCGGTAATTTATCATCACAATATCTGGCCCCTGCCTCAAAAAGTTCCATCAATTCATCAAGGCTGGCTGCAGAATCAAAGTAATCCCTGGGTGACATCCCGCCAAGTTCATTTAATGGCGTGTCCGTCCAGCTTCCCTCCCACTCCCTTAATAGCCCGTCCATGTACTCCTGGCTTACTTTAAGAGGGTCTTTAACCTTACCCTCAGTGAACAGTTTATCGTAACAATTTTCAATGTACTTATTATAGTTGTCGAATACAACCGCACCTTTATCCAAAACGCCTTTCCTCCATATAAACTTCAAAATGCTTTTCAGGCACATTTCTTGAATGAATACAACAATTATTTCTTGGGATTGCTTCTGGCACCGGTATTGTCTGCTTTTCTAAAAAGCTTCCTGTAATATGCACCAAGTTCAATACCGTAAAAGCCTGCCATATATCCGAACATTGCTATAACAGGTATTGTAAGCGAAGCAATTGCATATGCAGCAATCGCCCCGCCCCCAAGGTCTCCGACAAGTCTGATAAACACATAAACCGGTCCCAGCAGTGTATTCAGGGCAAGATGCTTTATCCTGGCTGCCAGAGGATTGTCAAGATTTATCAATGGGTAAATCAGCTGCAGCAGTATAAATGGTGAAAAACCCAATACTCCCAATATAAAGCCTTTAAAAGGATAAGGGCTCAAATTGTACTGGGGCCTTTTCTCCTTAACCGCTATGCTCTTCATGTCTGAATACAGTACCAGCATCATGAGAAAAAATATCGCCCCCGAATAAACAGGAAGCCAGCTTATAAAGTTTTCCCTTGCTATGCCAATGAGCATTGAAAGAAAAACCGCAAATATGATCATAAATGTGCAATAGTTGGTTAAAACCTTCAATGAACCTTTAATATATTTATTCATACTTCACCTCGCAGGTCACAAAGTTTGGATATCACATATCCTGCAGTTAAAAAAACATACAACCAGGCAGTTACAGCATCGCACCCGGATTAATGGCTCCTCCGGTCGGCAACATAAATACTGCCCTTGATTGATTTGGCTTTTTTCTTCAGTTCGGCAGCAATCTCAGCAACCTGTATATGGCTGGAGATAGTCCTGTTCATATTTGATGCTATTGCAAGCGAAATACTCATTATCGGGTATTCCATAACCTGATTCTGCCTGTTGGCAGTGACTATATAGCCCTTTTTCCTGTCCTTGTCCGGATACAGCTCGAGAATCTTACGGTCGAAATCGCTTATAATCCCCTTGCATATTTCTTCAGCATTTTCAGGAACCGTTATTATTACAAAATCATCTCCGCCTATATGCCCTATAAAATCTCCTGAAGTACCGAACAAGTGCACATTATCCACTATAATGTCGGCAGTAAGCTTGATTGCCCTGTCACCACTGGCAAAACCATATACATCATTGTAGGCCTTAAAGTTGTCAAGATCCCCGTATATTACCGAAAAATTCTCATTTAATGCGATTCTGTGGTTTATTTCCGCCTGGACTTCCAAATTCCCCTGAAGCCCGGTTAACGGATTGGCCCAGCGGTTCCTGTCGATACGCTTTAATGTATTGTTGACCCTGCTTACCAACTCTTTGGGATTAAACGGCTTTATTATATAGTCATCAGCCCCAAGCTCCAATCCTGTGAGCTTGTCATATTCATTGTCCTGTGAAGTTATCATAAGAATAGGCATAAGATTATTGCTCTCATCATCTCTTAATACCTTGCATACTTCAAATCCGTCGAGACCGGGCATTACCACATCAAGCAAAACAAGGTCGGGCTTTTCTTCCCTTACAGCCTTAATGCCGTCTTCTCCATTGGAAGCAGAAACCACTGCATAATTTGCAGCTTGCAAAATATCGGATATTAACCTGACCATTAATTCCGAATCGTCAATTATAAGAATTTTCTTTTTAAACATTTCATTTCTCCAATAACCAGCCCGACAGGCTGATATAAAACAATTGAATTCATTATTCGAAACCGCTTAAATTCAGGGTATACTTATATCTTTATATGGAAAATACCCGATTAAAGTAAATTATATATTAAAAAACCAGTTTTGAAAAGTTAAAACAGCTATTTTTCTTGATATACTGATTTTATGTGAATTAAATCATAAGGAAGACAAATAATAATTCTTGGACTGGAGGGAAATAGTAGAGGTATAAACAATGCCAAATTGGAAAAGCTGAAAGCTTCTTGCAAACTTTCAGCTTTTCTAATAAATTATGCTTTATTTTTTATTGCCTTTTTTTTGCTTAGTTTAACCAGGTCGTTCAATTTCAGAATTACCAGGTTGGAATTCCTGGAAAGGTTTTTATATGCTTTTTTTGCCTCTTTAATATTCCCTGCCTTATAAGCGACTGCTGCGTCATAAGCGTACTCGTGAACCCGGCGATGAGGTGCATCCAATGACATATATTCTTTTGACCCCTTGAAAGGATTTTCTACTCCTGTGTACCATTTCCCCAGTCTGCAGTCAGAATGTGACGTTATTTCCTCCAGATTCACTGTCTCTTCTCCTTTTAACATACTGGAGATTCTAAGCTTCCATAGAAGATGGTCAATTTTTGTCTTTTCAAGGATTTCCTCATCAGTAAGCACTGACTGTGAATTATCTTTAAATACATCAACTATCTTATTCAAATCAAGAGCCAATGTACTGGTATCTTGAATGTTTTCATTTACATTTGTAATAGATGCTGTGATCTCTTCAGTTGAAGCTGTGACCTGATGAGCATTCTTTGCTGTAGACTCGATTACCGAAGTTACATTATTAATTAAGCTGATGATTTTATCAGAACTTGTCACTTCATCCTCAATGATATTTACAGTATTTACAGCATCCTTTGATGTACTGCCCGCTGCCGTCAATATCTCTTCAAGAGACCCCTCTGCACGGTTGACAACTTCCACCCCCGATTCAACCTCTTTTCTGCTTGCAAGAGTTGCTGCTACCGCTGCATTTGTACTTTCAAGTATTTTGCCAACGAGTAATGAAACCTCCTTTGCGCCTGCTGTTGATTGCTCTGCAAGTTTTCTGACTTCCTCGGCAACAACTGCAAAACCTTTTCCAGCATCGCCCGCCCTTGCAGCTTCTATTGCCGCATTAAGGGCAAGCAGATTTGTCTGGTCTGCCAACGCATTAATAGTTTCACTTATCATACCAATTTTTTGCGAGTACTCATTCAATATTTTGATTTGTTCTTCAGTCTCCTGTGTTTTCGTACTTATATTGGAAATGCGTTCTTTAGTCTCAAGAAGGGTTGATTTCCCCTCTGTTGCAGCTTTCAAAGCTATCTGGGAGCTTTC
>CALMWN010000102.1 GCA_937873555.1 uncultured Clostridia bacterium | reverse complement strand
GTTTCAGATCATATCTTCCTTCCGTAATATGAGAAAACAATTTTAGAAAAATGAATACCGCAGCCATTCCTGCCAATCCCCAAGTCAATGCGGAAACCATCTCTTCGCGAGAAATCAACACTTTTGTCTGGGTATCTGATCCGCTTCCACCTATATACTGCAGCACCTCTGCTATGGTATTGTTGAGAAAATGAGCAAGCATGCCGGCAATTATGGAATTTGTCCTTATAACATAATATCCGATTATAAGGCCTAGAAATATCGGGCCTATCAAATTTGTCACATCAAAATGAAACAGACCGAAAAAAATGGAAGTAACCACAACTGCCTTCAGTGAACCTCTTTTTTCGTAAGCTCTCAGCATAAGCCCTCTGTGAAGCATCTCTTCACAAACTGCCGGTGTTATTGCTATAAAAAATATCCCTTTTAGCAGTTCCATCATATTATTTGGCACCGGCACAGGAGAATTAGGAACATCACCCAAAAACTGCAGTAGGTATACAACTATGGAATTAAGCATGGATGCTGAAAAATAAGCAGGAACAGATATCAGAATGATCAGAATGGCGGGCAAAATCCCTGGGAAATTGAACCTTAAGGTCTCTTTCACATTTATACCCTTTACAAGCAAATACATTGAGACGGGTATAAGAATAATTATATACTGGTTTACAAACATTATTCCATAGAAATTATCATTTACAAATTCTGAGCCTAAAAAGCCGCCTATAAATATGAGCACAACCTGAAAAATGAAAAACAAAATCACAAAAGTGAAAAATACCTTGTTTGCACCTGTCACTGTAAGTTTACCGTTCATTTAATAATCCTGCTTTCCGTAACAATTATATCAAGCGGCACATCATGCTTTTCAACTGGAATTTCATCAACGAACTGAATATCAAACGCGAGTCCGACCGTTTTACAGGAATCCTTTATTTCAACCAGGAATGCATCATAATATCCGGCACCATACCCAATCCTGTTTTTATATCCGTCAAATGCCACTCCCGGTACTATTATCAAATCAAAGTCAGTTGGAGCGACAAAATTAGTATCAACGGCTTTTGGTTCAAGTATCCCAAAGGTTCCCTTCTCAAGGCTGCCATCCAGGTCAAAAATCTCTACGGCAACAATTTTCTTGCAGGCGGACTTATCCCTATATACCAATGGGACCGCCACTCTTTTACCCATTTCAAGGCACTGCTCTATAAAACCTTTAGTAGAAACCTCGTTTCTAAAATCCACATAACACATTAACATGCTGCTGTTCTTGAATTCATCCAGGCCCATCAGGGTTTGAATTATTCTGCAGCTTTTCTCATAGACTTCAGCCTGTGTGATCAGGCTTCTGACTTCCAGTACAGTTTTTCTGATTTTATTTTTTCTATCTTCCATTCTGATCCCTCTTCACTTGATTAATGTTTTATTACTATATATCTACGGCATACTGAAGCCGCGCATGGTTGTAATCAATACACCGGCAATGAAAAAGGAGAAAAAGGATATCAGGAAGAAAATGATTGAAGCTATTAACAGCGCTACTCCAAAAGATTTCCTATCCTCATCATCTTCTCTGCTCATAAATATTATGGACATTATTATTCCAATCAGCTGGCCAAATCCCGGAATTGTAATGCACAGCGAGGTCAGAAAAACTTTCATACCATTGCCAAGAGGCTTCCTGTATGTGGTGGATGCCGGGACTTTATGATCCTGAGGCCACTCTTCTTTTTTATACAAAATCTCAGGATCCGGAATTCCGGCATGCAATCCCGACGAATCATCCTGTCTGTTTTCCTGATCTGATATTTGAATTCCTTCCTTCTCCTGCGGTATAAAATAATTGTTATTAATGGAATAAGGCATATATTCTTCATCCTCAGCCATGCCGCTTTTTCTTCCCAACAAACTGCCACAGTACGGGCAGCGTCTTACATCAGACGATATCTCCTCACCGCAGAAATCACATTTTTTAGCAATGTTCAAATATATTCCCTCCAAACCAGAATAGAATCTGATGTGTAAAAAAACCGTATATCAGAACATCATACACCATACATATTCTTCGGTAAACTCCCTGCTGGATGATAATTCAATATATTTTATACTGTTTTTAATCTCTACTGCCCTTTTCATCATTTTTCCCGACAAGAGTCCCTGTATGGCTCCCGCTCCTGCAGCATTCCCTATGGATTCAATTCTGCCTTTCAATTCTTTCGGAAGCAGTCCGATTTTAAGAGCACTTTCTATATTAATACTCGTTCCGAATCCCCCTGCCAGATATACCCTGTCTATATCCTCCAATTTGATTCCTGCCTGCCTGACAAGGATTTTTATACCGGCAGCAATTGCGGCCTTTGCATTCTGTATTTCTCTTACATCCTTCTGTGTTATTGCCACTTCAATATTTTCTTCGAATTCATCCTTATTTACCAGTAAAAATGCCCTTGAACCATTCAAGCTTGTAATCCTGTGCCTTAAATCCTCCCTGAGTGTTTCTGCTTCATCTTCATCGGCAATTCTTCCAGTCTCATCTATTATTCCTGTTTCCAGCATACCTGCAACCGCATCAACTATTCCCGAACCGCAAATGCCGGCTACCTGTCCATTGCCAATAGTAGTATATTCAAAACCCTTTGATAAATTCACTCTATCTATGGCACCTATAACTCCCCCGATTCCATTTGTGATGTTTGCGCCCTCAAAAGCAGGTCCTGCCGCAGTTGAGCATGCCAGCATCCATTTGTTGTTACCAAGCACCATCTCCCCGTTCGTACCTATATCTATAAGCAGCGATATCTTCCTGCTCCTGTTCAAACCGCTTGACAGCACTGCAGCTACAGTATCTGCACCGATGTATGCCGAAACGGAAGGGAACAGAAAGGCATAACCGGAGGGATTGATATTGACCTTCAGGCTGCCGGCCCAGCACTTGTGCGCCAGTGTGGTTACAGGTATAAAAGGGTTTACGGCAATATTACTTGCAGAAAGCCCCATCAGAAAATGCATCATTGTTGTATTACCGACAAAGCATATGGTATATATGTCTGAAACGTTCAGTTTGTTTCTGGCAGCAAGGTTTATAATCATTTCGTTGATGCATGCCGTTAGCGTTTCATTCATTTCTGACAATGTATCTGCTGACTCATTGGCATAATGAATCCTTGAAATTACATCAGCACCAAATTTTCTTTGCGGATTCAATGTGGAATACACATCGGTTTCCTTTCCATTCTTCAGATCCATCAGATAGGCAACTATAGTTGTAGTACCTATATCTACTGCTACCCCAAAGAGCTTTCCGGTGGTGTCTCCCGATTCCACAGCCAAAAGTTTTCTGTCCATAGTTACAAGCGTCACTTTGAAATTGTCACGTCTCATGCTTGCATCAAGCGTTTTCAGAACTTCCAGGGAAATACCCTGTTTTAGGCCTGTATGGGATTGTAATACCCTTTCCAGGTCAGAATGCTGGTCCTCCAATCCCGGCTGGGTTAAAACCTTGTAGTGTTTTGTTATTGAAGGCTCCAGCTTTATTTCACTTTTTTTGCCCTGAGTAATTATTACTGCATTTTTATCATTATCCTCAAAAAACAAATCAAGTTCAGAATTTATACTGCAGCAGCATGCAAGCCTGAATCCATTCTCCAAATGCCTGCTGCCAAGCAGTTTAGCTTCTCTATCGGATGGCTTTTCCCCGATACCTTCCACTTTAACTCTGCATTTCCCGCATGTACCGTGTCCGCCACATGGAGAACTGATTTCAACCGAGTTTTTCCGTACAAACTGAAGCAGATTGGTTCCGTGTTTCGCTTTTATTTCCGTTATACCGTCTTTCTTGTGTAATCTGACAATGTGCTCCATAAAATCCCCGTCCCATTCCGTTATATTATTCCAGAGGCTCATACTGTTCTATCTCTGCATCCCCAAAGGTTCCCATCTGCGTATATGCTGCGATGGCAGCATCCACTATATGGAAGGCAATGGCTGCTCCTGTGCCTTCACCAAGCCGCATACCCAGGTTGAGATAAGGTTCCATACCCAGCGCTTCCATTACGGCTTTAGTTCCCGGCTCGGCAGAACCGTGGGATGGAAAAACAAAATCCCTTACGGACGGATTTATTCTCATTGCCGCCAGTGCTGCTGCAGAAGAAATAAAGCCGTCTATAAATATCGGTATCCTGTAAGCCGCAGCGCCTATAAAGCAACCTGTCAGCCCCGCAATATCGAAACCTCCCACCTTTGAAAGTACATCAACCGCATCGCCGGGATCAGGAGAATTGATTTCTATAGCCCTTTTTACAGTTTTCAGCTTATTAACAAGACCTTCCTTCGTAAGTCTTGCTCCTTTGCCTACCAATGCTTTCAAATCCTCACCCGTCAGAACTGCAGCAACCGCACTGCTGGTGGTAGTATTTCCGACACCCATTTCTCCCGTTCCCAGGAGATTTACACCTTCACGGGATAATTCCCCCACTATTTCAATCCCTGTCTCGATCGCCCTGACTGCTTCCTCCCTTGTCATAGCCGGTCCTTTTGCCATATTCCATGTACCCTTCCGGATTTTTCTGTTCAGTACCCCATCACAGTTGATATCATCATCAACACCTATATCAATAATACGGATGTCTGCACCGGCATGCCTTGTTAAAACATTGATACACGTGAAGCATTTGGTAAAATTTTGT
>CALMWN010000101.1 GCA_937873555.1 uncultured Clostridia bacterium | reverse complement strand
TTTTCAAGTATCTCTCCTGAATCAAAAGAAACTTCCGGCCCTCCCAGAATAATCCGGACTTCCGGCCGGACCTTTTTCAGCCCCTCAATGAGCTTCAGGATAAAGGCAATGTTCCATATATAGCAGGAAAAAGCAGCAACATTTGCATTTTCCGTGTAAATTGACGCAAGAATCGAATCAAGGCTGTCATTTATGGAAAACTCCAGGACCTTAACCTCACCGCATTCATAATCACACCCCGCCTTCAGGTACCAGGGTGCAAGTGCTGAGTGAATATATTTCGAATTCAGTGCAATCACAAGTGTTTTCATATCTTCCTCTGTGTCATCATTTTTCTGTATTGTATGATGCTCTGATACTTTTTAATGGTCGAAGCTGCTTCAGGATGACAGGTGTTTCCGGCCACAGTTGTATTGTATTATATTATCTCCAAGCCTTCAATATATCCTTCAGATAATCATAAAGGCCCTTTCTTGGAATTTCCGAGATTGCTTTGAGATCCGACTGTGCAAAGACCCTCCCATTCACCTCAAAGTAAATTGTTCCCAGAATTTTTCCCTCACTCAAGGGGGCTTCAACCCTGGCCGGCAGTTCCAGCCTTGTGTTGAGTGCATCGTGTTCATCAGCTCTCAGCGGGTATGTAATGTTCTCCACCGGCTGAACCCGTACCTCACGATAAATGCCCTTGCTAACCGGGATCACTGCTATGGTTTCATGTATATTAAGCAGCTTGTATAGCCTGTAGTTGATAAAAGCATAGTCAAGTATGCTCTTACTGCTCTGTGCCCTCTTTGTCCTTGTAGGACTATTGAGTACCACTGAAATAATACGCCAATTATCCCTTGTAGCGGATGTGACAAGACACCTTCCCGCCTGCCCCGTGTATCCTGTCTTGACTCCATCTGCACCCGGGTAAAGCTCGAGCATTTCATTTGTATTGTAAAAGCCTCTGCCTGGAATTGAAGCCCTGATGGTACTCACAATCTTTGAAAATATAGGATTTTTCAAGGCATATTTGGTTATAACGGCAATATCAAAGGCTGTACTATAGTGACCGGGAGCATCAAGTCCATGGGGAGATTTGAAGCTGGTATTTATGGCACCGATTTCCACAGCTTTTGCATTCATCATTTCCAGGAAGCTTTCCACAGTCCCCCCTATATGTTCCGCTACAGCTATAGCGGCATCATTACCGGAATTCAGCATCATACCGTACATTAAATCCATAAGGCGCATTTTTTGTCCTGCCTTCAGATTTATTGTCGATCCCCATACACTGGCAGCCCTTTTACTTACAGTTACAATATCGTCCATATTACCCTTTTCGAGAGCAATTACTGCAGTCATGATTTTTGTTATGCTAGCCATTGCCCTTTTGGAATATCCATTTTTTTCATAAAGCACCCTTCCGCTCACTGCATCCATGACTATGGCTGATGCTGCATCAACCCCGGGGACTTGATTTCTTCCCTGTCCTGTTTCATTTTTATTGAACACCCCGCTGATTGGCTCATTCTCATAAAAGTCATCCGCATATGCAGTGGTATAAAGCAGGCAGGACAGCACAACTGCTGTAAGTATCGGATATATCCTTCTCAATACGATCACACTTTCTATACAAAGGTAAACTGCGCATTATAATTATATGAACGTATCAAGTATGTAATTACTAAGATGCTTCCAGATATAAAGATTAAATTATATGTTGGATGAAGCCGATATTTAATATGTGGAGGTGGTACAATGAGTGAACTGGTTATTTACGAGGATGAATTTCTGCAGATTTTGGGCAAAGGAGAAGATGTTTATATTGAAACCCTGAAAAGAGGTATTTCCTTTGATATGCTTCACAATGTATTGTCCCTGCATCCCGAAATAGACGTAAAAAGCTTTATTACACTGAAAAACGCAATAAATAGCGCACCAAAGCCTCCAGAACCCTTCGGCAAATTAAAGGAAAAAATAGTGATTGATATTTTGGACAATGACCTGAAAGCAATAATATGCTTCAATGTGCCCAAAGAGCAGCTTGATATAAAAAACCGCGATGGTTTGGCAGCTGAAGCAAAAGCAAAACTTAGGGAGAAAGGTATAGTATATGGAATAAGGGATGAAATCCTTTATGGGGAATTGATTCCGGGAAAACCCTACTCCATTGCTGAAGGAATCCCTCCGATAAATGGGCATGACGCTGTTGTCAAGCTGTATGAATTACAGGATACAAAGCCGATCCTTTCAGAGGATGGAAAGGTTAATTTTTATGAGCTCCAGTTGATTAACAGGATAAAATCCGGCGAGTGGCTTGGTGAGATGACCTATCCCACCGAGGGGACTCCAGGCGTAAACATAAAAGGAACTCCCATAAAAGCGGAAAAGGGTAAAAGCCTTTTGCTAAATTACGACAGAGCCAGTGTACAGGAGGTTTCTGAAGAGGGTAAGACCACCTTGTACTCAAAGATCAATGGTGCCGTCAATTACATTGATGGAAAATTGACAGTATCCAACCATCTTGAGATAGATGGTGATGTTGATTTCAAAACCGGGAATGTCAAATTTGACGGCTACGTGACAATAAATGGTACGGTTGCCGACGGTTTTTCAGTAGAAGCTACCAAGGACATTGAAATAAACGGCCAGCTTGGGTTGGGAAATATCAAGGAAATATCCAGCACATTCGGAAGTATATTCATCAGGGGCGGTATCGCTTCAAAGGGCAAATCCGAAATAAAGGCGGGAAAAGATGTCTTCACGAAGTTTGTAGA
>CALMWN010000100.1 GCA_937873555.1 uncultured Clostridia bacterium | reverse complement strand
CTGCCTGTCTCGTGGGCTCGGAGATGTGTATAAGAGACAGGAAATCAAATGTAAAGGGACCGTACACATAGGATATTACTGCTTCAACAGCAGCATAGAATGTATGGAGGTTATTGTTGAAGCCACAAACGGCCATATTATTGGAGGAAATACAAGGGCGGAAATTAAAGTGACTGCACCAATAATCGGGTCCGAAATAGAAAAAAGAACAATCGTTGAAGTTGTCGGCTTCGACAGGGATGATTTAAAATCCCGGCTTGATGCAGCGCTTGTCAGGGCCGGCGATCTGAAGCTCCAGCAGCAGAAGATCAAACAGGCTCTTGCCAGCTTTGACAGCACATCTCACCTGGATCCTTTCCGGCTTAAGGATTATAATGATAAGAAGGATGAGCTTTCAGCCTTGAAGGATGAGATAAAAAGCCTTGAGGAAAATGTCAAAAGCCTGGCAGGGTTTTTTAAAACCCGGGGCGAAGGAGAGATCTGCATCACCAAAAAAATTTACCCGAACTGTTTACTGTCGATCAAGAAGATCCATATGGAAATAACTTCTTTATCCCCCCCACTGACATTATTCTTCCAGAATGGAGAATTAAAGCAGGTATGAATCCTGCTTCTTTTTTTTTGCAAAAATATCTCATCTACTGTATATTACGTTCAAGTATGAACTTTTTGTTAAATTACTGTAAAATTGAGAAATAAATATTAATGTAAGGTTCTTTTATGATAGAATTTAATCGGAAATCCATAATATACCCTGCAGGTCCAGCTTAAGTATAAATAATCGCATAAAGATAAAAGAATATAATATTATATTGATGAGGGGAGTTATTATGAAAAAAACCATTTTGATCATATCTTCCGATTTTACAGGCCACGGCCATAAGAGTATAACGGAGTCTTTGCTGGAGCAATTTGAAAATAAACCTGATGTCAAGGTCCATGTCATAGATGGCTTTTCTCTCGGCGGCAATGCAATGCTTAGGGTAGGTAAGCTTTATGGCTCAATCACCAGGAATGCAAAGGAATTATGGAAACTGATGTGGGAGATATCCTTCAAGAAGCCGTCAATTATAAATGAATTTACTGAAATAGCCGTACGGGAAAGCTTTCTGAAACTGCTCGTGAGTGTTAAACCCGATTTGATACTTTCGGTTCACCCGAACTTTAACGGTTCCATTCTCAATATAATGAGTGAATATAATATCAATATACCGTTTGTCACTTTAATTGCCGATCTGATATCCATTTCACCCTTATGGGCGGATTCAAGGGCTGACTGCATCATATGTCCTACACCCGAATCAAAATACAAATGCCTGGAATTCGGTGTTCCGGAATCGAAGCTTACAGTCATAGGTTTCCCTGTTCGTTCCAGGTTCATAAGGCACATAGGTAATGAAACCGTAAATTGTGACTACAGTCTGGATAAGCCCCTTCAGTGCCTTATAATGAGCGGCGGCGAAGGTGTGGGAAATATGAGCAGGATAGCAAAAATACTGTTGAACAACTTCAATTGCAAAATAAAAATCATAGCAGGGCGCAATCAGATTCTCAAAAGAAGGCTTGAACGGACCTTTTCCGAAAACTACCCGGGGAAAGTGGAAGTATACGGGTTCATGCAGAATATTCAGGACCTTATGTTTTCATCCGACATAGCATTTACAAGGGGCAGCCCCAATGTTGCCATGGAGGCAGTCTCATGCAATGTCCCCCTTGTAATAACAGGAGCACTGCCGGGTCAGGAAGAAGGAAACCCCGGATATATACAGAAATACAACCTCGGAGTAATCTGCAGGAACCTTGTCAGCCTCAAGGGCATTGTCAGTGAGCTGCTTGAAAACGGTGCATTTAAGCTCAATCAAATAAAAAAATCCCAGAGAGAATTCAGGAATCCCGATGTCGCAAAGAAAATCGCAGAGTTCGTATTGGGAGTTGAAAGCAAGGGTGAAGTCAGCTTCCCCGAAATGCCTATCAAGCTTCACAGTTTTTCTGAAATATCCAACAAATTCGCCAGTCTGGCCGAGATTACTTCGACTCTCAAAAGAATTGAGAATACCAGGACCTTGATTCAGAAAAACCGCAAAAGAATCAATGATGGCCTTTCCAAAATACATTTGCCTAAAAAAAGGACTTAAAAAAATCACGATGGGTTTATTCAAATAAACTCATCGTGATTTTTATTTTTATTTTATTTCGCCGTTAATACCCACTTTCACCTTCTTGACGGGTATATCCTTACCTGAGCGCTGAAGTGCAATTTCCACCGCTCTTACGATGCCTGAGCAGCATGGCACTTCCATATGTGCCACTGTTATGCTTCTTATATTGTTGCTTCCTATTATTTGACTCAATTTATCAACATAATACTCAACATCATCCAGCTTTGGACAACCTATCACAACGGCCTTTTCCTTCAACAGATCAAGGTGGTAGTTTGCATAGGCAAAAGGTACGCAGTCTGCAGTTACAAGTAAATCAGCATTGTCAAAATACGGTGCATTCACCGGAACAAGGTTTAGTTGTACCGGCCACTGCCTCAATTGAGGCCTGATCCTTACCTCAATGTCACCGTTTCCCGCTGTTACAGCCTTCTGCTCATTTTTAACTTCATTACCGAACATCATCATCCTGCTTCCGGGGCATCCGCCGCCGTGGGCATGCATTCCATGCTGATGCGGTACATGACGGGGTACGGCTGTTTCACCTTTTGTAACGCGCACATGCTTCATGGCTTCCTCTTCGTCGAAGTCGTCAGCTTCCCTTTCAATAATATGCAGTGCATCCTTCGGGCAGTGACCGAGACATGCTCCAAGGCCATCGCAGTACGAATCCTTTACCAGCCTTGCTTTTCCGTCTATTATCTGTATTGCCCCCTCTGCGCAGTTAGGTACACAAAGGCCGCACCCGTTGCACTTATCCTCATCAATCTGTATTATTTTCCTTGTTGCCATATTATCTCCTCCCAAATCAATTTTATATTGAAAATCCTTGAAATACAATTCAGTCAATGGTATCATCAGTATTGTAACATTAAGCATTGATTAGATTATATAGC
>CALMWN010000099.1 GCA_937873555.1 uncultured Clostridia bacterium | reverse complement strand
TTTATAAACTTAACATGGCAGGCTAATTACTGAAGATAGGTATCAGCGGCGTTTTACTGGCAATGGGGCTTCTTTTCAATATGCCGTTCCAGCTGACACTTGCTGTTTTTACGGCTGCCTATCTGCTGGCCGGTGCGGGAGTTCTGTACAGGGCAGGCACAAATATTACAAAAGGGGATATTTTTGACGAAAACCTTCTTATGTGCATTGCCACTCTTGGCGCCTTTGCAATAAAAGCATTCCCCGAGGCTGTATCGGTAATGCTGTTTTATAAGGTAGGACAGCTTTTGGAAAATATCGCGGTCAATAATTCCCAAAAGTCTATCAAGGCTCTTCTTGATATACGTCCGGACCATGCAAATATTATGACTGATGACGGCATGAAACAGGTTGATCCGGGAGAAGTAATGCCCGGAGATTTTATAGTTGTAAAGCCTGGAGAAAGAATACCTCTGGATGGAATAATTCTGGAGGGAAATTCATTTGTTGATACTTCCGCAATCACCGGGGAACCTGCTCCAAGATCCGTAAAATCCGGTGATGGGATATTAAGCGGTTTTGTTAATCAAAGCGGTACTTTGACTGTTAAAACCACAAAAACCTTAAACGAGTCAGCGGCTTCCAGGATTCTTGAACTTGTGCAAAATGCCGCATCAAACAAAGCTCCTACTGAGAACTTCATCACAAGGTTTGCCAGGTTTTATACACCTGCTGTTGTTGTGGCCGCCGTAATATTAGCTTTATTTCCTCCTGTCCTGTCCGGAAACATGAACTTTTCAACCTGGGTATACAGAGCATTGTTATTCCTGGTGGTTTCCTGTCCGTGTGCCCTGGTCATATCAATACCGCTGGGTTTCTTTGCCGGAATAGGCACAGCGTCAAGGAAGGGGATACTTGTTAAAGGCGGAAATTACCTTGAAGCATTAAACGGAATCAATACAGTTGTCTTTGATAAGACGGGCACACTCACCAAGGGAGTTTTCAAGGCAACTGAATTTGCAGTCTATAATGGCTTTTCCCGTTTTGAGCTTTTAGAGTATGCAGCCATAGCCGAGGCCCACTCTGACCATCCCATCGCTAAATCCATAAAAGAGGCGTATGGGAAAAATATTGACCTGGCAAAAATAGTTTCCTATGAGCAGATACCGGGGTATGGGGTAAAAGCATCAGTTGGCGGTTTGGAAATACTTGCCGGTAATGACAGACTTCTTCACAGAAGCGGTAATATAGAGCACGATACCTGCGGGATCCAGGGTACTGTTGTCCATGTGGCAGTCAATAATATATATGCAGGGTATATAATTATCTCGGATGAAGTCAGAGAAGATGCGGCACGTACCATTTCGGCGCTCAGGGAACTTGGAGAAATAAGAATTGCAATGCTTACAGGAGACAGCGAGTTGTCAGCCGGAAGCATAGCCGGAAAACTGGGAATTGACGAATATTATGCAGGACTTCTGCCTGAAGAAAAGCTTGAAAGGCTGAAAGCTATAAAGGAAAGCAGTTATAAATCCAGACTGGTTTTTGTAGGAGACGGTATTAATGATGCACCTGTGCTTGCGATGGCCGATATCGGGGTTGCCATGGGAGGTCTTGGTTCAGATGCCGCGATTGAAGCTTCAGATATAGTGTTGATGACAGATGAGCCCTACAAGCTTGTCGAAGCTGTCAAAACGGCTGGAAAAACCCGCAGTATAGTATGGCAGAATATCATATTTGCGATGGGTGTAAAACTGATTGTCCTGGTTCTGGGAGCCGGAGGTATTGCAACTATGTGGGAAGCGGTCTTTGCCGACGTCGGTGTCACCCTTATAGCAGTATTCAATGCATTGAGGGTTTTGCGGAGCTAACCAACAAACACCTTCAATGCCTTGTTGATAAACCTTACAGATATTGGCAGGCGCATCCCCTTTTCACCATCTATGCTGAGATCAATCCCCCTGTTTCCTGTAATGATACATTTTGCGGTTTTAATTATTGTGACATTTCTGTCATCAAGATTTTCATTGGTCAGGACCTTGAAGAACAAACCCGCCAAATCTATATGGGAGCAGTTTTTTATAAGCATTATGTCCATCAGTCCATCTGTAATATCCGCTTCCTTTATTAAATTGGAAAAGCCTGCCGCCCCTTTCCCATTCAGAATAAGAAACAGAAGAATTTCTTCCTCTATGGTTTGTTCCGGTGTTTCAAGCTTTACCTTGAATGATTTGATATTAGCAACTTCACTTATGGCTTTCAGATAATACGCGAACGGTCCGAAGTTTTTCTTCAGTTCATTATGAGTGTTGAAGGATATGTCTACAAAGACACCTCCTGCACAGGTACTCAGAAAATAGTGCCTTTCATTAATAAGCCCAACATCCACATCAATCGTATTTCCGGCAAGAATTATATCTATACAATCCTGCAATGATGACGGCAGGTTGAGACACCGTGCGAAGTCATTGCAGGTGCCTGAAGGGATTATACCTACCGGGAGATTGAGGTTACTCTTCAATATAAGGTTTATGGCATTGTTTAAAGTCCCATCTCCACCTGAAACGATTGCAAATTCATATTTTCCATGTTTCAAAGTCCTGACAAGCTTGCCCCTGTCTTCGTCAAGAATCCTGTATGGTTGTATCAAAACGCCGTTATCCTGGAATGCTCCAATGATATTATCCATTTTATTTGGTATACTGCGGTCTCCTGAAATGGGATTATATATGAAAATCGCTTTTTTCATCTTTTCTACCCCTTTTAATTTTGAAAATATTATACCATTTTTACCGGCATATTTGAATCACCCGTTTATGCGCAATTCATTTGAGGTATTCCCTGAACATCTCTATATCCATGCTCAGGAGGAACTGTTGATAAGCTCTCTTTTCCATCAAGGCATCCTTCAGATTCTTCTCAGCCAGATACAACTCACTCTGCTGCACTGATTTACCTTTGCTTACAAGGAGTTTATCTTCATCAATGGAATACTCAAGTTTTCCTGAAGCTTTAAGAAACTTCAAAGCAGCTTTCAATATTCCTTCTTCTACACACATCCTTATTGCAAGATCTTCGAGAGAAGCCCTTCCTTCAGTACTAATCATGATATGCTTCAATAAGCCCATGAGATTTAAGACAAACCCTTTCAGGGTATAGTCAGGCAATAATGAAAAATTGATTACTATGTTTTCAGGCATGGCAAGACTTACAATTTCTCTGAAGATTAAGGAATTAACCGGTGTTGAAAGCAGCACAATGCTTCCCGCCTTCCTTATCCCATACCTGTCAACGGCACCTTTTACATGGCACAGTGAACCTATTCCTTCATAGAACACCAAACAATTCTCATATCCGGATAAGGCCGCATCCGGACTCTTCCCCCGGAAATCTGCCAGTTTTCCGCTAAATACTCTTTCCGGCTTTCCGCTGCATTCCACAAGCTGCTCCACCGTTAGTTGTATCTGGGAGTTGCCCTTATATGTATTCCTTCCGACTTGGTATACTACGTCATATACCTTGCCGTCAAGGTTTCTATCTTCTCCCGACCACTTGACTGCAGGTATGCTTGTGCCTTTTCCATCCGCCAGAACCATGATATGATGGTTTCTTTCCGTCTTTCTGTCACTGGCTACAGTCAGAGATCTTGATGAAAAAACTGGAGCCTCAAACCCTTCACCATACGGGCCTGCACCTTCCAACCTGCAGTACAGTCCTTCATCCACATGTCTTATGTCAAGCTCCGCATCCACTTCTATCCGGATCTTGTCCTTTATGTAGTACATTTTTTCAGCAATCTGTTCGATTTCGGAAGTAAATTCCTCCAGGTGTTCCCTTTTCAATGAAAGGCCTGCTGCAGCCGTATGTCCTCCATATTTAAGCAGCTTTCCGCTGCATTCCCTCAACAACTCATAAATGTCTATACCCTCCACAGACCTGGCAGAACCTGAGGCAGTAATTCCATCCTCCCTCATGGAAAGCAGTATTGCCGGTTTTCTGTAGGTTTCAGAAATTTTCCCCGCTGCTATTCCGGTTATACCATGATGCCAGGTTTCATTAAACAAAACAAGAATAGTTTTGTTTTTCTTTTTAGTTTCGACAAGTTCAACAGCCTGTTTGACTATTTCTTCCTGGAGCCTTTTGCGCTCCTTGTTCAAAAAGTCAATCTTTTGGGCCATTTCCCTGGCTGCCAGAATATTTTCCGTCAGCAGAAGCTCCACCGGAAGCTCTGCCGATTCCATCCTGCCTGCAGCATTGATCCTTGGCGCGATCTGGAATGCAATATCCTGTTCAGACTGCAGATTGCTGCTTTGTTCTGCAATAATGATAATCTCCTGCAATCCCAGCCTTGATGTGGTAAAAAGCTTTGGCATAGCTCTTTTCAGCAGATACCTGTTTTCGCCGTTCAGGCTTACCACATCCGCCACAAGTGACAGAGCCAGCAGATCAAGGAACTCGTCGGCTTTTTCCTCCATGTTGTAATGCTGAAGGAGCGCCACTACAAGGAAATATGCCATGCCGCAGCCTGAAAGGTTTGCTGCCCTGTGCCCCCGTCCCAAAAGCTTTGGATTTAAAATCACATCTGCATGCGGCATTACAGGCGGCAGGTTATGATGGTCGGTGACTATTACATCCATACCAAGAGATTTGGCTGCTCTTATCTCATTAATGTTGGAAATACCGCAGTCACAGGTAATAACAAGCGATATGCCCCTTTTTCCTGCTTCCCTTATTACCTCTTCATTCATTCCATAGCCCTCTGTGAATCTGTTCGGAACATGGTATGACACATTACCGGTGAACCATCTCAAGCATTGCACCAGGGTAACGGTGCTTGTAACACCATCCACATCGTAATCCCCGTAAACCAATATACTTTCGGAATCTTTTAAGGCTCTTGCAATACGTTCAACCGCCCGCTGCATATCAGGAAATTCCGAGGTCAGTGTCGGCTGATATGCTTCCTCGTGAAGCATCTGCCTGATTGTGTCGGGATCAGTATAGCCCCTGTTGTAGAAAATCCTGGCGATAAGCTCATCTCCACCGGCAGCCTGAATTACAGAAGCAGGGATCTGTACATCTCTATTTGAAATATTAATGTTGACTTCCATACGTGTCTACAGCCTCTCCTCCACATCATCCCAGTCTATCTCATCCATGAAGCTTCCGTCTTCCTCAATTGCTTTGAAATCAACTCTCTCATTGTTGCAAAACCAGTTGAACTCACATAACCTGCAGTGTTTGCTGTATAAATCCTTGTCAAATCCATCGTAATCATATTCCAATATTGTCTTTACTTTTTGCTCGAGAATTTTCCCGAATCTCTCATGCATCTCACTGCCGTACCTTATTTCCGATATGACCTTCGGTGGATCCGGCTGCCAGTAATGCATGCTTATGCTCTCAAAATCCGGCTCTCTTTCCGTCACCAAACCTGCCAATGACTTCAAAACATACATGTAAACCATTGTCTGCAGACTTCCGGACAGCTTTTTGTCCAGTAAGCCCTTGCGGCCTCCCTGCCTCTCCCCGTGGGTTTTCCAGTCCCAAATCTCAATCGAGTCCCGGTTTACTATCAACAGGTCGAAATTTGCCTCCAGCTTGAGTTTTGGAGTCACCATCCTGAGCTTGTATTCCGGCAGATATACAATATCCTTTCTGATGGGAAAGCTGCTTTTTAGCCTGTCCATCCAGGTATTGAGTCCGTCGGATTCCTCCGCTGCTTCATCAAGTCCGGTTCTGATACCCATAAAATACCTGTGGGCAAGCA
>CALMWN010000098.1 GCA_937873555.1 uncultured Clostridia bacterium | reverse complement strand
GTGTGGACACCTTGCGGTACGGACCCTTGAAACCT
The DNA here is from genome assembly GCA_937873555.1 of uncultured Clostridia bacterium. GTDB lineage: Bacteria > Bacillota > Clostridia > Acetivibrionales > CALMWN01 > CALMWN01. The sequence continues at coordinate 9,411 of CALMWN010000098.1, read as the reverse complement.
GTTGGACTGGTTGACCCGTCCACCGGGAAGGAACCGTATGCAGTGGTGCAGTTAAGACAGGATAACAGTGAGGGGACATTGTACAATATAGTCGGGTTCCAGACCCGCTTAAAGTGGCCGGAGCAAAAAAGAGTGTTCGGGATGATACCAGGTCTTGAAAATGCTGAGTTTGTCAGATACGGGGTTATGCACAGGAACACTTTCATAAATTCACCAAGGCTGCTGGAACCGACTTACAGATTAAGGAAGAATGAGAATCTGTATTTTGCCGGACAAATGACCGGGGTTGAAGGATACGTGGAATCTGCTTCATCCGGACTGGTAGCCGGTATAAATGCCGCGAGGAGTTATGCGGGTAAAAGTGAAATAATATTTCCTTCATGTACGGCAACCGGTGCATTGAGCAATTATGTATCGGATAAAAACATAAGGGACTTCCAACCTATGAATGTGAATTTCGGGATTATGGAAGGCCTGGATATAAAGATAAGGGATAAGCGGAAAAAGAATTACGGGATAGCGCAAAGAGCCTTGAGTGCGATAAAGGATATTGCCGACACAATATATTGACTTATTTTTTTCTTGTAATACTTTATGTAGTTGTTTTTTTAGACAAAATATGTTAATATTTATTTATTAATATGGGTTTTTTATGTATTTTAATATTTTGCTGCATTTATTTGCTATGTTGTTTAAAAAAAACATGCAGGAAACATAATTATTTTGTCGAAATATAAGTCATGAAACAACAGTTTTCTACCTCCCATTTGGCTACATATGACAGGACAGGGGGAATACCAAGTGCTGGATAAGATTTTTAACCGTTCCAAGGTTCTTGAAAAATCACTTGATGCAACATGGCTCAGGAATGAAGCAATATCGCAGAATATCGCAAATGTAGATACTCCCGGCTATAAAAAGAAGACGGTCGCGTTTGAGGAGTATCTGAGCCAGGCGTTGGACAAAAACAGCATAAAGGGCTTCAGAACCGACAAACGGCATATTCCTATCGGGGGAGGGAACGTTGACGATATCGGCTTGAAGGTTTCCGAAAATAACAGGCAGCTGAACATGCGCCTTGACGGCAACAATGTGGACATTGACTCGGAAATGGCCGACCTTGCTAAAAACACAATAAGGTACAATGTTCTTACACAGAGTTTGAATGCCGGGTATAGAAAGCTTAAATCGGTTATAAGTGAAGGGAGAAGATGATTAATGGGTTTTTTCGGTTCACTTGATATAGGTGCTTCGGCTTTGACAGCTCAAAGACTGCGCATGGATACCATTTCACAGAATATTGCAAATGTAAACACTACAAGAACAGAAAATGGAACTCCTTACAGGAGGCGGGTAGTGATTTTTGAAGAAAAATCCCCTTCTGCTCCTTTCTCCGATTATCTGTCGGAAGCCAGCCGGGATAAACTGGTCGGAGGTGGAGTAAGAGTATCAAAAATAGTTGAAGACAAAGCACCGTTTAAAAAAGTTTATGATCCCGGGCATCCTGATGCTGACAAGGATGGTTACGTAAATATGCCCAATATCGATATAATTACCGAAATGGTCAACATGATATCTGCTACAAGGGCCTATGAGGCAAATGTTACTTCCATAAACACCACGAAAAGTATGGCAATGAAAGCATTGGATATAGGAAGATAGAATCAGGATCAAGATTAAGAGCTTTTACTTAACCTTAGTCACAGTTTTAACTTTAACCGGAGGTAGTAAAATGGCGGTGAATGGAATTAATGCACTGAATCCTTTGTTTTCTTCACCAAACATAATAAAAAATGATAAAACCGAGGAGAGTGCACAGAGCTTTGGGGATTACCTGAAGGACGCCTTGAACAGGGTTAATGATATGCAACTGGATGCGGATAATGCCGCAGAGGATTTTGCAGCGGGAAAAACAGACAACATCCATCAGGTGATGATTGCTGCAGAAAAAGCAGATATAGCATTGCAGTTCACCATGCAGATAAGGAACAAAATTCTTGATGCATATAACGAAATAATGAGAATGCAGATATGATGTGCAGCCTTCTTTTTTGCAAGTGCAGTGCATACTAATGATAAACCCTTATATTGTGAGGTGATGAATATATGCCCGAGTTTTTATCACGATTTCAACAGCAGTTTCAAGAGTTCTGGCAGAATCTGGACAAGTCTCAAAAAAACCGATTGTATATAACAGGTGTAATATCTGCTCTGGTAGTAATAGCCGGCATCTATTTCATAACCAGGACTACATATGTACCTCTGATAAGCAATGCAGATACCAAAGAAATCAAGGAAATGACCAAGATTCTTGATGACAAGAAGCTCAAATACCAGCTGGCAGACAGCGGAGCAAGCATATTGATTGATCAGAGGTCCAATAATCAGGCACAGGCTGCCCTGATACAGGGTGGTTATCCGAAATCAAGCGGTGTTACATTTGAAGACGCATTCAAGCTTATCAAGATAACAACAACCGAAAGTGAAAAACGTAAAATATGGCAGCGTGAAGAGGAATCCAACATAAGCGCAAAGTTGAAAGCTCTTGACAGCAATATAAAGGATGCCTGGGTCAGCCTTGCTCTGCCTGAACCTTCTGTTTTCATAGGGGACAAGAGCAAACAAAAGCCCACTGCAAGCGTTACTGTCACCCCGAAGACCGAGTTGACACCAAAGCAGGTCCAGGGTATTGTGATGATGGTGGCTAGAAGTGTAGAAAACCTAAGCCCGAAGGATGTAACTGTCATTGACAACAAGCTGAACATCTTAAACAGTGATACCGGTGACGAGTATATAGACAGAACCAACAATCAATACGAGATGACGCTGAAAAAGAAAAGCGAACTTGAAAAAAACATACTGAATCTGCTAAACCTTCAATCTGATAATTATGACAATATAAGGGTTGTTGTAAACCCGGTATTGGATTTTAATAAGGAAGAATCTCAAAAACAGGATATTTCAAGGCCGAACGGTATGGACACCGGGGCTTTGATAAGCACACAGGAAACCAAGGAAAACCTGGTCAATGGGGCCCAGGGTGGAGCTCCAGGCATAGATACAAATCCGGGGACTACAAATGCCCCATCCTATCCTACAGGAACAGGAAATAATTCAACTTACAACAAATCCAGCATAACACAGAACTATGATTATACAAGAACAGCAACGAAAGTTGAAAAAGCACTTGGAAACCTCATACCTGATCAGACGACAGCCGCTGTTATCCTTGGGTATGGGCGCAGGGTGACTGATGAAGCAAAACTGTCCCAGGAATTTATAGATCAGGTGAAGGATATAACCAGCAAAGCAACCGGAATTCCGGCAAATAATATAACTGTCAGCAAATTTAAAATTGCTCCTACTGAGACAACACAGACACAAATGTCTGACCGTATAAGGCAGTTTATCAATGACTACGGCATGTTTGCAATCATGCTTCTATTGATAATCGGACTTGCGATTGCAGCGATACCCAGAAGGAAAAAGGTTGAAGAGCCCGAACCTGCACTGGATGAAGTGGCGGCAACTGCAACTGCGACTGTCGGGCCGAGGTTCATTGTGCCGGATACTCCAAGTGAGAATCTGCCTGAGATTGAGCTTGAGGAGCGTTCTGAAGTCAAGAAGCAGATTGATAAATTTGTCAAACAAAAACCGGAGGCAGTTGCTCAACTATTAAGAAACTGGCTGTCTGACGAATGGGATTGATTTAAGGCTTTAAAAATATTGGCGGGGTGAAGGTTATGGCACGCGCAATACCAACCAAGACTGAACATACCGGCAAGGAGAAGGCGGCAATGTTGTTGATTTCTCTGGGGCCGGAAAGGTCGGCAGAAATATTCAAGCATTTGAAGGAAGAAGAGATAGAACAGCTGACGCTTGAAATAGCGAATATAAGAACTGTTTCACCTGAAGAAAAGGAAAAGGTGATGGAAGAGTTCTATCAAATATGCCTTGCACAGGAATACATTGCCGAAGGCGGTATCAGTTATGCCAAGGAGATACTTGAAAAGGCGCTTGGCTCTCAAAAGGCCCTCGATGTTATAAACAAGCTTACGGTTTCCCTGCAGGTAAGGCCTTTTGACTTTGTTCGAAAGGCTGACCCTTCGCAGCTTCTTAACTCTATTCAAAATGAGCATCCGCAAACAATAGCACTTATTCTTTCATACTTGAAGGCACAGCAGGCAGCTGTAGTGCTTTCGGCGCTTCCTCAGGACAAACAGGCGGATGTTGCCAGAAGAATAGCCATAATGGACAGGACTTCTCCTGAAGTAATCAAAGAAGTAGAAAGGGTTATAGAGAAGAAGCTGTCTTCATTTGTGACTGAAGATTATACTGCCGCAGGTGGTGTGCAGTCAATAGTCGATATATTGAACAGTGTTGACAGGGGTACCGAGAGGTACATCATGGAAACCCTTGAAATCGAAGATACGGATCTTGCGGAAGAAATCAAGAAGAGGATGTTCGTATTTGAAGATATCCTTACTCTTGACAGCCGTTCAATACAGAGATTCCTCAGAGAAGTTGACAACAACCAGATGGCAGTTGCATTGAAGGGAACGACGGAAGAGGTTCAGAAGGTTATCTATGCCAACATGTCCAAACGTTTAGCGGAGATGATAAAGGAAGATATTGAATTCATGGGTCCGGTAAGGCTGAAGGATGTTGAAGAGGCTCAGCAAAAAATCGTAAATGTTATACGTAAACTTGAAGATGCCGGTGAGATTGTAATATCCAGAGGCGGAGGAGATGAAATAATTGTATAACAAGGTGTTTAAAAACTACCAGGTAAACGTGGGAATACCTTTTCAAGTCAGGAATCCTTTGAACTTCCAGACAATAAAGCAGATTGCCGCAGAAACAGAGCAGGAAAGTGAAGAAGCCTCCACCGGTACAGGTGTCAGTGCAGAGGAAATTTTGGAAAAGGCAAGGGAAGATGCAGCTTTAATCATCAAGGAAGCTCAATTTGAAGTCATCAGATTGATGGAAAATGCCGAACAGGAAATACACCAGAACAGTATACAGGTTGAAGCTGAAGCAAGGAACAAGGGCTATGAGGAAGGACTTAACGAATCCAGGAAGCAATATGAAGATTTGATCCGGGAAGCAGAATTTATTAAGGAAAATGCAAAAATCGAATATAAGGAAGTCCTGGCGGGTATTGAAGCAGATGTAGTGGAAACAATCCTGGATGTAGCCAGAAAAGTAATCGGGACCGAAATAATATTCAATAAGGAAGATATTCTGTATCTTGTGAAGCAAGCTTTTGAAAAGTGTGCCAACAAGGATAATGTCGTATTAAAGGTTTCGGCAGATGACTACGAATTCCTGGTTAATAACAGGGACAGGCTTCATTCGATGATAGAAGGACTTGGAGAGATTGAAATCAAAAAAGACTCATCCATGAAGGCCGGATCGTGTATTCTGGAAACAAGGTTCGGAAGCATAGATGCTGGTGTGGATACCAGGCTGAAAAGGATAGAGGAGGCCTTCAGGCAGCTGATAGGGAAGTAGTACCGGGATAAGGCTGTTGGCTGAAGGTTGAGCTTTTATGTGGCAGGGTCAAGAATCAAGGTTTGGATTAGTATATAAGATTGAGAAAGTAAGATTGAGATTAAGTATCACTGGAAAATTGATTCCTATTGATCTTTTCCCTAATCTTGATCTCAATCTTAATCTTGTTTTGGGGGAAAAATATGGCAAGTATTGACTTTGGCAAGTACCGCAGTGTTCTTGAAAAATCTGATTTCATTCAATATTTTGGAAGAGTTTCAAAGGTCGTCGGCCTGACTATCGAGTCTGACGGCCCCGAGGCGAATATTGGAGAGCTGTGCCAGATTCATACCGTCAGAAGTAAAAAAATAATAAACGCAGAGGTCGTAGGTTTTGGTGAGAATAAGGTCCTTCTCATGCCTCTCGGCGAAATGAGCGGTATAGGTCCTGGAAGCAAGGTTGTTGCGACGGGCGGTACACTGAAGGTGGGAGTGGGTTCAAAGCTTATCGGAAGAGTTATTGACGGTATGGGAAACCCCTTGGACGAGAAGGGTGATATAGATATTGAGACGTATTATCCTGTAAATAATTCAGCGCCCCACCCGCTGCTGAGGAAAAGGATAACCGAGCCCCTTCCTCTTGGAATTAAGACCGTGGATGGCTTGCTTACCGTAGGCAAGGGGCAGAGAGTCGGTATCTTTGCAGGAAGCGGAGTGGGAAAAAGCACATTGATCGGTATGATTGCAAGAAATACGAAGGCTGATATAAATGTTATCGCCTTGATAGGTGAACGTGGAAGAGAGGTAAGGGAATTCCTTGAGAAGGATTTGAAAGAAGAAGGTCTGGAAAGGTCGGTAGTAGTTGTCGCCACTTCTGATCAGCCGGCCTTGATAAGGTTGAAGGGTGCCTTGCTTGCAACTGCTGTTGCGGAATATTTCCGTGACCAGGGAAAGGATGTTCTTCTTCTTATGGATTCGCTTACCCGTTTTGCCATGGCACAAAGAGAGATAGGGCTGGCAATAGGAGAACCGCCGGTGTCCAGAGGATACACCCCGTCGGTATTTTCCATCCTTCCAAAACTGCTGGAAAGGTCCGGTAATTCGCAAAACGGCTCCATAACAGGATTATACTCGGTCCTTGTAGATGGCGATGATATGATGGAGCCGGTTACCGACACGGCCAGAGGTATACTGGATGGACATATAGCTCTTTCAAGGTCTCTGGCAAACAGGAACCAATATCCTGCAATTGATGTACTCGGAAGTGTAAGCAGGGTAATGAACGATATTGTCACTCCGGAGCATAAAAACACAGCAAATGAGATTAAAAAGACGATGGCTATTTACCGGGATGCTGAAGACCTTATAAATATCGGAGCTTACGTTAAGGGGAGTAATGAAAAAATAGATTATTCAATTGATGTGATGGATAATATTTTGGGTTTCCTTGAGCAGGGAACTCATGACATCTATACATTTGAAGAGATTCTGGAATTGATGGGAAGGATTCTGAAGTGATATGCCGGGATTTGTATTTAAAATGCAGACTTTATTGAATGTAAAAAAACAGTTTGAAGACAATCTCAAGAATGAACTGGGTAAAGCCATTCAAAAACTTGAGTATGAAAAGGCTGCGCTCCTAAGGTATGAAAAGGAAATGGAGGACATCATCGAAGAACAGAACAGGGAAGTATTCAGTAGTATTCCTGTTAAAAAGCTGCGTGAGTACAGTGCCTACATATCAATGATGAAAGAGAAGATTGAAACGCAGAAAGAAAATGTTAAATTTCAACAGCAAAATGTCGATAACTATAGGGAGCAGCTGATAAAAGCAATGCAGGAAAAGGAAATACTCGAAAAGCTTAAAGAAAAAAAATATGAGCAGTTTTTAAAGCAGCAGTTGAAAAATGAACAAAAGATTAATGATGAAATCGTAAGTTATAATTACAAGTGTACTCGATAACAATTATGTAAGATAATTACAAACAGCCTGGAAAGAACCAATAAGTGGAATTTTGTAGATTAATTTTAACTGAACCTTGAAAATGAGAATAGCAAAGCTAACCTGAGCGAATCCCAGGTTTAAGATAAAGGGTAATGAAACGAGCAGTAATAGTTACATGCCTCTAAGTTCCGGGAACAGATGCACAATAGTTAGGTTGCTGTGTTTGTACCAGGCATCCAGATACATGCAAAAAGCTCCTAGAAAGAACTTGACAGTCCAAGCTCCAATCGAACGAACGCCAGCGTTTTTAACGTTAAAGTCATTCTTAATGCGATCATTACAGCGTTCGGTGGAAGGACGCTTGTTGTAAAGTGCCTTCCATTTATCCGAGTCCCTAGGGATGGGACAGAAGATTCTGGGATTGTCATCGATGTCGTTGTAAAAAGTCCTTCCATAAGGCTTGGGAGAACATTTTCTGTCACAAGGATATTTTTTAGGGGCAACGGCATGGGGACAGCGGTTTTTATGCCGGCGCCGATTCCAGTCAACACCATCCTTCATCATCCTGTAATCAGCATGACAAATGAAGTATCCTTGGTCATCAAAGCCTTTGGGTAAAGGGAGTGCTTCCTTGTGGCGCTCATTGATATCAATAATGGGAGCAACCCTGTGATGAGTCACGAGCCTGTAGAAGCCTGTGGCATCATAGGCCTTGTCAAAAGAGGCAGAATAGAAAGATATCTCGGGGTATAAATCGAGGAGTTCTTTAAAGGCAAAAACTCCGGTAACACCGTCAAAGCGTTTTGCGGAGACAGGTTTAATGATGATGGGTAAGTCATTTGGAGAATCTGCGGCAGTGAAGAGATGAAACACATGGCCGTAGAAATAGCACTCGTCCGTACTATCCCAACCCCAAGTGGCATTGGAGTCGGAGTAGTACCGGGTGCAGGAACACTGTTTTATACCCCTTGATTTACAATCACAAATACGCTTGCCGTAAGAGGAAGCAGCAGTGACAACATTCGTGGAATCACCAGCAACATTGAATTTAGCGGCATTGCCCATGATACCAAGCTCAATGGAAGGTAGGACAAAAAGGTCTTTCAGGATCTGATTGAGCCTTGATTCCAAGGAATCTGGAAGTTTTGCGTCACCCATGGCAATGACTCTCTTGCATAGACGGTCGATAACGCCAGGTTGGGTATTGTTGAGTTTTTCACCTTTGACCAGTTTCTTTTTCAGTTTCTTCTTCCTGCGGGGCTTTCGATAATGGGACTTATGGAACAGCTTGTCAGTAAGCAGGAGACGTTTTTGGAAGTCGTAAAAGGTACCCACTCCCGGTATGGTGTCGGGTAGAAAGTCCTCCGTGCCGGAAGGCTGAAAATTGTGAGGCAGAAAACCGCTTAAGACTGCAAGCAAAGGATTTGAATGCAATTCCACGACCCATTCATCAATACTTGAGAAACCGAGGTAAGTCATGAGGATAAGGGAGCGGAACAAAGCGACGACGTCCTTTGGCTTAGCGCCCCAGGGTGTATTTTGGTAAGTATGCTTTACGAAGTCAAAAATACCCGAGAGGTCAGCAATGAAGAGGGCGACAATAACTTTACGGTTTTTCAAGACAGGCATAAAGTCACTTTTGGAGATGTACTGGGAATGAATGAACGGGAGAAGGTAGCTTTGGTATTGCTCGTGGGAAGTTTTCGTTAGTAACATAAACAAATCACCTCAAAATGTAATGTAGTAAGCAAGAATGCCACTCATTTCCATTTTTGGGTGATTATGAAATTGTCAAGAGCTAAATATAACTATTGTATATGTTTATAGGTGTTTATGTGAAAATAAATTATAATACCTCCTTGTATCACATATTTCCTGTGGTGTGGAATTATATGTATAACGGAGGGGAAAACGTTATGTAAACATCGTGAATGTATATTCAAATAGCCTCGGAACAGGTTTCCGAGAGAACTT
>CALMWN010000097.1 GCA_937873555.1 uncultured Clostridia bacterium | reverse complement strand
TGCCTGTCTCGTGGGCTCGGAGATGTGTATAAGAGACAGACTTTATGTTGGTTCGGATAACAGTGTCGTAAAAGCGTTAGAAAAGGTCGGAACTCAATTTGCGGGACTCACGGACCCAACGTCCTCAGAGTCCGTAAGTTCTAGTATAAATAATGATTTTGTAATACCCGGAGATGCACAGACCTTTTTAGTAAGTAAGGAAATCGCCGATCGGAATCTTTTTGTCACTGAGTCAATTAAGACTGTATATGCAAATTACTTGAGAAGTAAAAATGATCAGCTTCTAAAGGGCCTAAGTCCAATAGATATTTTGAGATTGTACAACCAAGCTTGTGACGATAAAAACTTCGAAATACAGGTTGCTCTTATAAACATTCCACCATATGTGAGCAAGGATCAATTTACGCAAGAAATCAAAAATGACAAAGTCTTACAAGAGAATGAACAAGTGCTGCTCGAGTCTTTACATGGATTTCAGGGCAAAGTCGTGGAAAGGATTGTAAATAACCAAAAGGCATATATTTTGCTTGAAAAGAACGGCTGGTACAGAATGGAGAGAGACAAGAATGGTATTTGGAAGGTAGGTTGGATGGCTAGGGCGTAGTACAGTTGCTTAGGTCGTCTGGAACGAATTGTTGACCGCCACCCAAAAGGCGATTGCAGCTGGACATTCTGGCTGCCCGGAAGGCCAGAGCCTAGTCAGGATGGCGGCCAGACACTAGAAGAAAGGGTGGTCTGACAGCTAGGCGGATCTCAAAATCAGTGTGCTTCATCCCTGGCCGAGAGTGTGCACAGCATACACTATGCACGAGGGTATTGCCAACCTCTTTATCTGACATGTGAATTGCAAGAACTCCGAGGATATATGCACTGCTACAATAAAAGGATTTAAGGGATTGCCTATAGAAAAATAGTATTATAGAAAAATAATATTACAAAGAGGATGAGAGAAGGGACCTATGAATAAAACCAAAGTGATTTTGATTGGTATAGGCGGGTTGCTGTTAGTATTAACTTCAATTGCTTTGATTTTTCTTACCGCTATCAGGGGAGAATTCAAAGAATACCTAGGTAACAAATACCCTAATCATACATTCCATGTTGGTTTTACAAAAATTGACCCAATCTATGGAAAATTTTATGCAAATGCAACTTGCTTGGATGACGAAACTGCCTTCCCAATTTCAAAGAGCTGGAATACTAAAATTATCTACGAGGATTATCTTCAATATAAAAGTGTAATTAAGTACAATTCTCAAATTGAAGGAGTATTTAACGGTAGCGATATTAGGATTTACCTGAAAAGAATAACGGGTTTAAGCAAGCTGGACGACGGAGTATATACTCAAATAAACATAACGTTAACTGATGATGCCGAGCCCATAGTGGTTACAAAAAAGGTTCTTGATATTCTGAAGCAGAAAAATATATCTGCAGAGAGAGTAATTGTGTCCTATGAAAGAGACAAAAATGTTTGCGAAATACATTTAGCTTCTGGCGATTTTGGCTTAGATGAAGACGGATTAAGAGCCAAGGTGTACAAAGTAAAAGACTATTTTGGCCCCGGCATGGCTGATTATAGTTATTATTTAACCGGAGATTACCGGCTTGTTCATGCAGGAACTTCCGTGATATGGAAAGACCATGAACAAACCAAAGTTATTGACTCCAATGTAGTAGGGATTGCCTGGAATAATGCTTTTATTTTGGCAAAGCAGGCTACAGGCAACAGCGAACATTATTGGATAATTGATGTAGACGGGGAGAAGAAATACGGACCATTTTCCGAAACGGATTTTGAGAATAAAAAGAGGGAGCTCAATATTGAAAATGAGCTCAAATTAGAAAATCCCGATCAGCATAGGAATCTGGAGAAAATTCAGATTCAGCAAAGAAATGAAGCTATAAAGTTCTATAACGAAACAGACAGCAAAGAAGTTGGTAATTCTTCTGGCAATTTAATTAACAGTGGAATGGCTGCATCCAAAAAAGGTTGGATATATTTTTCTAACAGTTCAGATAAAGGTAAACTGTATAAAGTAAAAATGGACGGAACAGGTAGGGTCAAGATATCTGATGACCGGGTTCACGACATAAATGTCGTTGATGATTGGATTTACTACATAAATGAGTCAGATGAATGGAAGATATACAGGATCAGTACAGATGGTTCTAAGAAACAAAAACTTACGCATGATCGAACTTTATCGAATATGGTCGTGGTTGGAAATTGGATGTACTTTAGTAATGGATCAATCCACAAAGTAAGCACTGACGGAAAAGTTGTGATTAAACTGGTTAATGGCAATGGCAATTTCCTTAATGTGGTAGGGGATTGGATTTATTACAGCAATAGTATCCTTGACAACGAGCTTTACCGGTTAAAAATTGATGGTTCATCTGCAATAAAGATTAGCGATGATAAATGCGCATGGATAAATGTGTCAGGCGATTGGGTTTATTACAGTAACGTGTCGGATGAAGGAAAACTTTATAAGGTCAAGACAGATGGTTCGGAGAAGCTCAAATTATCAGATTATCCAATAGCTTTGTTGAATGTAAATGAAGATTGGGCTTACTATCAAGGATACTCGAATAAAGTTTACACTCTAGAAAAGTTGAAACTTGATGGATCTGCAAACAAAATGGTGTTTAAAAAGGAGTTTGCGATTTCGCTCAATGTAGTGGATGATTGGGTGTATTATTCTTATTATTTGAATGATAAATACGAAAACGGGGCTGTGATGTATAGAATTAAAGCTAATGGAACCCGAGAAGAAATGGTGCGGTAGTGAAAAAAGGGAATATCTGCGCCCGGTATGGAGGGTTTAGGCCACATTTGGGTACTGGTAATAGAGCAGGGCAGCAACCAGGTGTTATTTTCAGATCACTGTTCTTGATTCCATTGAATCTTTTTGGTAACAGGATAGTTAACACTGGCCCCAGGGGGTGTGTAATGTTCAAAAAACTATTGGCTTTGAGCATAGCTGCAGTTGTCATTCTTGCTATAGCTGGATGGAAATTATATAGTACTTCAACTTTACACCGTCCTCTAAACATTGATGAAATATCTCGTATAACACTGTTGGGGGGCTGGGTAGGAGAAACTGGCTGGGTGAGCAGCAATAGAGAAGCAACTGAACAAGAAGTTAAAAACATTGTTAATTGGTTTAACTCGGCCGATGGCATTCGACATAATAGAGATTTCGCGGGCACTACTGCTGAATCATCAATGAGGGTGGAACTTAATAATGGGGAAAAATTCAGCATTATTCGCTCCGGCCAAGATTTTGAAGTACAACGTAAGGATCAACGAGGAGAACCACAGTCATATTGGGCAAAGCAAAAGGAAATAAAGAATTTGCTCAATGAGTTAGCGGGCTATGACAGTAGTGGTAATCGTATCTACGGTACTTATAACTCAACGGAGCAATTGCAGGAAAAGGGGTACGAAAACATAGCCAAAATAGAAATAACAAAGTATTCTTACAACCCAGAGCAAGGTTATGAGAGTAAAAGAATTGAAAAGACTATTGCTATTGAAATAGGACTTGACATCAGATGGTTTATGGAGATATTTAATTCCAAAGAATTGTCGTTAGCCACATTCGATATTAAGCCTTTGAATTATCAAGTAGATATAGTCAGGAAAGATGGACCAAGGGAGATCTATGATTTTGCTCTTTCAGAAAGTCAAGTTTTCTTTCGCCAAAACGGTAAAGGATATTTCGTAAACGATTCCAAAAGCGCTGCCGAGCTAAAAAAGTTACTCGTAACGTATCAAATTTGACAGCTGTGAACAGGTTCGCATTATTCATAAAACCAACAAACACGCCAGATATTTCGGCAGAAGGTTCAGGTTAGGCCTTTCGATAGCTCAAAGTTTACCCAACATCTTAGGTAGATTTAAGATAGGAATAGTCGGCGACTTGTTTAAGGTCAAACTTGAAGATCCCATATGGACGGACTTATTGTCAGAAATATTTCCCGGGCCAGTCTGTGGCCTGATAGAATCAGCTGCGCTAAGGCAGGTTAGCTGCCTGTATTGACTGTCTCCTGAGGGGCGGCTACTGCCGGACTTCCTGGTAGGCAATAGCAACAAAAAGCTGCGGGCAGCTGCCCGCTACCGCAAGGGCCAGCTTCCGCTGCCCCAGCAAAAACCTAGTAACTACCTACCTTGACCTGCGCAGCCCAGCAT
>CALMWN010000096.1 GCA_937873555.1 uncultured Clostridia bacterium | reverse complement strand
AAATATGTCTGTTACCTCCGGCTGTCCTTTTGTAATCGTGCCTGTTTTATCGAGTACCACTGCATTTAGTTTGTAGGTCTTTTCAAGATGCTCTCCGCCTTTGAAAAGTATTCCGTTCTTGGCACCCTTGCCGGTCCCAACCATTATTGCTGTCGGTGTTGCAAGCCCAAGCGCACACGGGCAGGCGATAACAAGCACCGCAACTGCGCTTACGATAGCCATTGAGATATCTTTGCCGCTATAGACCCCATAATACCAGATAAAGAATGTCAGCAGGGCTATCCCTATAACTGCCGGCACAAACACACCGGACACCTGATCCGCAATCTTCTGGATCGGGGCTTTAGATCCTTGCGCATCCTCCACCATTTTTATTATCTGGGCAAGGGCAGTATCCTTACCGACTTTAGTTGCTTCAAACTTAAATGTGCCGAACTTATTGATAGTGGCGCCAATTACAGTATCACCAATGTTCTTCTCGACCGGCAGGCTTTCCCCGGTAAGCATGGATTCATCTACTGAAGAACTGCCTTCTGTGATCTTTCCGTCAACAGGAATCTTTTCACCCGGCCTGACGGTTATTATATCTCCCGCTTCTACAGCTTCAATTAGGATGTCCTCTTCAACACCGTTACGGATCACCCTGGCAGTTTTAGCCTGCAGTCCAATGAGCTTTTTAATGGCTTCAGAGGTTTTTCCCTTTGCTGCTGCTTCAAGGTACTTGCCTAGCAGGATGAGAGTGATAATTACCGCTGAGGCTTCAAAATAAAGGTTTTTCATCACCATGCCCTGTTTTGCAGGCTGGAAGAAAGCATTGTAGATGCTGAAAAAATAAGCAGCTGATGTTCCCATGGCAACTAGCACATCCATGTTGGCGCTTTTTGCCCTCAATGCATTGAACGCGTTTTTATAGAACCTGAATCCTATAACAAACTGTACGGGTGTGGCAATTATCAGTTGGAAGTATTCATTGTGCAAAAAGGGAATGTCAATACGGACGAGCGACAATACCATTGCCGCAATCAAAGGTGAGCTTAATATTACTGATGTTATCAACTCAAAACTGAGCTTTTTGATTTCCTTCTCCCTTTGCTCTTTTTCCCTGTCGCGGGTTAGACCGTCTACCTGTCCAGCTTGATAACCGTCGGGCGCTTCTTTGATAACTTCGTAGCCGAGTTTTTTGACTGCGCCATCCAAGATTCGGGCATTGACAAGCCTGTCATCATATTCAACAGTGGCCTTTTCTATGGCAAAATTTACGTTTGCCAGTTTGACTCCTTCAAGCTTATTCAGGTTTTTTTCTATTCTTGCAGCACAGGCCGCACAGGACATTCCGGATATTTTAAACGATTCCTTTGTTATCATAGCACCACTTCCTACATTTATCTGGCTGATTAGTTGTTTAAAGGACGCACACAGCAACATGAGCTGGGTGTATTTGACTGACTTGGCACTGCATTCAGCAGTTGAACATCCTTGCCTGATATTGCGGTCAAATCAGCTACAACCTTTATGTTGCTGCTGATCATGCCCATCCAGCATGTATAGGCAATATTTCCCTCTTCCATAGGTGTAAACTCAATAATATTTTCCCCTGGCACAAGTGTTTTTTCAATATTGTATTTGGGTATGGTTACGGGGTTGTTGCATCCGTTCAACTCGTTCTTGTCTGCTTTTATTGTCCATCTAACCGGTATACCCTTTTGAACGACAATTGGGTAGTAGTCCCCTGATTCCAGCCTGGTAGATACTAACTGCACATTACCTTCTATTCTTGCTATACTTTCCGGATTGGCGGCAGAAAATGATCCGAAGCCTGACAGGCTCAAGCCCCTATTTAGCATAACTATACCCAGTACTACTATGAGTACCGCACTTGCTTTCATCATCCCCCGGGTGAATTTCCAGCTCAATATTGAGCTTATGGCTCCTAACCCGAACATAAGCGGCACAGTTCCAATACTGAATATGAACATGGATATTGCTCCGGCAGTAAAGCTGCCCGTACCCAAAGCATATACCTGCATTGCCTGCAGGGGGCCGCACGGCATCAAGCCGTTTAACAGTCCGACATATAAAGGTCCCCGTTTCCCGCTGCCGCTGAAAATTCTGCTGAAGGTTCTCGGCACATGGAGGTTTATTTTTCTGAGCCATGGAAAGATGTTAAGCATGTTCAAACCCAGGACTACCATAAAAACCCCGGAAGCAATTGCCACTGTTGCTTTTGCCTGTCCGGAAAAACTCACGGCAGAGCCCAGTGCGCCTGCAAGGCCTCCGATAATGGTATAGGATATAACTCTTCCAGCATTATACATCAAGCTTGGTTTCAATCTTTCTGAACGGTCGAATCTACTGGAAACGGACTGGGAGAAATTTATTCCCCCGCACATGGCTATACAGTGCACTGATGTAAGCAGGCCTATGACAAAGAGCATGCCGTACCCCATGGACTGATTTACCTGGGGCATTAAGTTAAACCCAATACTATGTTTGATGATAACATAAAGCGCAAAAACAATTATGCCTATTCCGGCTAACTGGGCAGGACCCCAAGTGGCGGCTTTTGTTTTTTTATTCTTCACCTTGTAGCCAAGTCCTTCTATTGCTTCTTGAATAATGTCCGGTCTCGTTTTGTTTGCGGCATAAGTTATATAGACATTCGCACTGCTGAAAACAGCTTTTACATGTGTGATTCCGTCAAGCTTCTTTAAGCGGTTTTCTATCCTGCTTTCGCAACCGGTACACGTCATTCCTTCTACCTGGAGAATCAGACGCTGTGGATTTTGTTCCATACTTTGCTCCATAAGTTGTAAAACCTCTCTTTAGAAAATCCGTAAATAATTATCTCTTCCAGTTGGTGAAGAAATTCGATATTATTATATTGGCGCCGTCATCCGTCTTATTTTCTTGCAAAATCGGTATAGGATTGCATCCGCCCTTTATTTTCTCAACCTGGTCAATTTTGAACCTGTTTCCGCAGTTTTGGCACACCAATTCATCGCCCTGCTGCTTGTAATATCCTCTTCCGGAGCTAAAGCATACCTGGCAGGTGTTAAGCGCCGTCCTGATTGTACCGTCA
>CALMWN010000095.1 GCA_937873555.1 uncultured Clostridia bacterium | reverse complement strand
GTAGAGGCATAGGCGAAGTTCCATTACTTCAACAATCAAAGATATTTCAGATTGTTGCACCGTTCCAACTTGAAGTCGGAAACCTCTGGCGTGTAATGGGTGATAGAGTAAAAGAAAAGGACTTTGCAGGGCTTGCAACCTTGTTTGTAGCCAACTACCTATTAAATAGGGGCATGGAACAGATAAGAGGTTCGGGGGTTACTTTTGACCCCATAAAGGCCGTTCAAGATGCCTTGTCAGAAGAAAATCCGACGCCTTTAAAGGTAGCCGGGAGGCTCGGCGGTGAAGCTTTAAGTAATGTTCCTTTAGGGCAGACGGCAGCTTCATGGTATCCTGAGTTTGGTGTAACAGTAGGCGAGGGCGAGAATACAAAGAAGATACTTCCGAACCGGAAAGACTTATTTGGTAAGGAAGATCCCACACGTTTTGCGACAGGAGGTCCAGTTTTCACCAAAGCATTCACTGACCCTGGATATATGTTACTTCCTCCATTTGGTGGAAATCAGGTCAAAAAGACCATTGGAGGCATTACAGCCCTGAACGCTGGCGGGGTGTATAATAAAGATAAATTAAAATATCCCGTGAATAACAATCCTATCAATATAGCAAAGGGCGCATTGTTCGGTAAGAGTGGGCTGAATGAAACCAAACAGTATTACGATCTCAACCGCAGGGAATTAAGTTCACAGCAGACCGCAACATACAAGGATATGATAAACAAGGGCGTTGACAAAAACGCAGCGTACGATCTTTTTATGAACCAAAGAAAACGCAATGCAGAAAAATTAAAAGCAAAAGGCGGAACAATCGAACAGAGGTACCCCGAAACCCAAGGTCAGTATTACCCGGAAAGCTCGTTCACGTTCAACAAGGTCAAGTATACTTTGACACCTGATGAATACGAGACTTACAGGAAAATAGCCGGTGATATGTTCAACCAGCAATATTCCCGTGCATTATTCGGTAGAAACCTTACCGACGAAGCCAAGGGGAAAATTATACAGGGTTTTATTGATAAGGCGAATAAATACGCACAGATTCAGATCGTAAGGCAACGAACAAACTAAACGCAGAAGGCCGGAGCGCGAACCCCGGCCTTTTTAATGCCCTCCATAAAAATTAAGTCAAAAAAATGAAGGGCGCTTCCAATGATATCATTATCAATTTAATAATACAATCGGAGGTGCAATATGATTGAAACTATTATAGTGGCGACTTTAAGTTTAGTAGGGACTCTGGGCGGCAGTTATATGGCTCAGCGAAAAAGTACAGCATTGATCGCATACCGACTTGAACAGCTCGAAATTAAAGTCAACAAACACAACAACCTTATTGATCGGACATACGAAGTTGAAAAGCGGTGTGACCTGCAAGATGAAAAAATCAAGGTAGCAAACCACAGAATTGAGGATTTGGAAAAGGAGGTAGAGGCATGAAAGGTATAGACTGCAATGTAAAACTCACAACCAAGACCGCAGCAGCAGTAAAGGCGGCAGGGAATGAATTTGTTATCCGCTACGTCGGCAGGCTGAAACAGGCCACATTTGACATTGACAGGTCAGAGGTAGATATTATCCTAAAGGCCGGCTTGAAACTCGGCATTGTCCAGCACTGTCCCGGCAAGCCCGGTATCCTTCCATCAAAGGACCTTGGCGTTACATACGGGCAGAACGCCGCCAAATTTGCCAAGGAAGCAGGGTACAAAGAAGGATGCATAATCTACCTGGACCTTGAGGATGTAAACGCAGACTACCGAAACAGGAAGCAGGAGATAATCGACTACTGTAATTATTGGTATGATGAAGTCCAGAAAGCCGGTTACACTCCGGGGGTTTATGTCGGCTTTAATGTTTGGCTGACGGGCGAGGAATTATATCATAAACTGAAATTCCAGCATTATTGGAAATCGCTTTCCCATGTTCCTGATATAGAGAGAGGCTATGAAATGATTCAGTCAGCAGGCAACCCGATATGCGGATTCTCTACTGATGAGAATGTTGTGACAGGCGATAAGAAGGGTAACTTCCCTATATTCATGGAAGCCGCTGAAAATCCTGCCCTTGACTTTGTAACCTTCCTGAACAATACAGACCCCAAGATCATAAACGATACTGCCCTGTGGCTCAAGAAAGCCTTGGCAGATAAGGACGTATTCAATCTTATGGTAAATATGCAAGCCTATATCAAAGCAAAGGGATGATTTTGTGGATTGCGAAAACTGCATTTACAGGAAACAACCCGCCCCAGGTCCATGTGTGGCCTGTAAGGACGGGAGTAATTATAAAAAGAAAGGGTGAATTTTATGGACGATCAGAAAATCAATGCCATCATTGGCGAGGTAGAAAAAACGGTTGACGAATTGGATCCTGTTATAAAGGAAGGAGTAACGGCAATTACAGTATCAGGGAAGAAGTGGTATGAATCCAAGACTGTATGGGTAAACGGGCTTATATTGATTGCAGCCGTAGCACAGTTTATCGCAGGCAAAGAAGTTATTCCTGCAGGCGATCAGGCGGCGATCATTACACTTCTCAATCTTATTTTAAGGGTGATTACAAAGGGAAAAATTACTTGGTAATTCAAGCCCTCTTAACCGGGGGCTTATTCTTTAGGAGGTCTTAATGGAACAATTAATAGTCCATAAACTGCCCGATTTTCCCAAGATAGAACTCTATTCCGTCAACGATTACCACGACGGGGACGAGAAAACAGACGAAGATATGTTCAAGGGCTTTGTCAAGTTTATCTCGGCAGAACCCTTTAGGTATTGGGGATATACGGGCGATAATCTGAATAATGCCATAAAATCAAGCGTATCGAATGTCTACAACGAAAAAAGAAGCCCACACGAACAGAAAGAACACTTTATTGAATTAATGCGGCCTGTGGCAAATAAGTGTCTCTGGTTTGTTCCTGGGAACCACGAAGCCCGTTCATCGAAGGAAACCGACTCACAACTGGTATGGGACATAGCTTGTAGGTTGGTGGGCGATGATGAGGCAAGGCGACTTTACAGGGAGAATGAAGCCTTTGTGAAGATAAGCTTTGGCAGATATAGCCAGCATGGTAAAAACGCCGAGCCTGTTACATATGTTGGGTGGGTAGTCCACGGAGACGGCGGGGGAATGTATGTCGGAAACATGGTGAACAAAATGCAACAGAGAACAATGGCAATCGAGGGTGTTGATTTTTCCATATGTGGTCACGTCCATAAGGGTAAGGTAGGGCATTCGTTCCCTGTTCGTCAGATAGACCCACGCAACGATATAATACGCATAAGAAGCGTATCAAATGCCATTTGCACAGCTTGGGCTGACTATGGTGGATATGCAGCTCGCAAGCTAATGTTACCCGGCGGGAAGGGTGCTTTACCTATTGAATTGAACGGCAGAAGAAAAGAAATTGAAATAAGGGTGGGAAGTGCGGTATGAAGGACCCATGTATAAATTGCCAAGCTAAATACGCCATGTATGTAGACTGTCCCTGTCCCAAAAAGAAGGAGTATGACATATCATGCCCTGACTGTGGCAGAGAGTTGCGGCACGAGGGTGGATGTAAGACGTGTGTGAGTTGCGGATATTCCGCTTGTTCGGTATAACCCGGCAATCCTCCTACCCCTGCAAAGGGGATTTTTTACAGCGCAGCCCGTCTTAACCGGCGGGCTCTAATTTTGTTTTGAGTAATAATATACTAACCCAATGCCGCAACTGAAATATAATATCGATAGAGGAACCGCCAAATACCAGCGTAATGAAAGCATAACGTAAAATCCCGTGTAAATCAATGCAAAAATGGAGATTCCCATTACGAAGTCTTTTCTTTTTTCGCGCTTATGCTTCCTTATTTTAATAACAATAGGCCGTATTTCCATGCATCTATCACATAAGCTATTGGGGAATGATAATTCTATATCTTCCATCCCTAAACTTGTATTATTCAGTTTGTTAAAGCATTCAAGGCACAAATCTGCCACACCCTCACCCCCCCGCACCATCATATAACATAATCCTATGTATTTCAATACAGTAAATCGTTGCCTGTTTCATTTATATTACAACCAAATCTTACAAAATTTAAACCAATTCCCAAAAGCTTCTTAACTTCCTGCACGCCTCAATATGCGTATTCCATATCGTGGAATCCGTGGGTAATATGCACTATGAGATTGGGTAGTTTGTTGACTTGTCAATTTTCGGTTAGGTGAATATACTAAAAATAGGACTTGCTTTGGACGTGTATCATGCTATAATTTAAAAGAACATATGTTCGACAAAGGAGTTGACTGTGAGTGAGTAGCTTTGATGAATTCGCAATGGAGAGATGCGAAGAAATTATTAAGAAAGATGCCGAGTGTCTGGTTGTTTCAGCAGAAGCCCGCGAAGCAAGCAAGACATTTTTTAACCTGTTGTCTCCCGATCTGCAAAGGGAATACCTTAAATTCGAATCGGTAAGCGCTAAAAAAAATTCGTGTCATTCAAGCACTATTTACAGGCAGGCTTTTCTTGATGGCAAGAACGGCTTTTAAAATAACTGGGGTGTAACTGGGGTGTTTTCACAAAAACAGCGGGAATCCAATTACCTTGGAACCCGCTGTTTTTAACTGGTCGGAGTGACGTGACTTGAACACGCGACCTCTTGCACCCCAAGCAAGGATTCTGATAAATTACTCATTCGAGAAACTATTAAAAATCTTTAATATTACAGCATTTCAAGGCAATTTCTCAATCGTAAAACTCCTAAATAATGGGTGGTATTCCTGCAACTTTTAAATAATATCTGGGGTAAATCTGGGGTGTCATTTTGCTTTTCTGAACGGAATGACTTTACCTGACGTGCCTTCTTTTTTGTTTATTTCTTCTTCCAAGGGAGTGAATGCGTAATTTATTTTTGTAGCTACTTTTTGGGTATCAGATAGCATCGTCCCGTAAATGTCCTCAGTTGTTGTGGATTCGTCATGCCCTAACGCTTCTTGGAGTTCTGATTTTGTTAGAAGACCTTTTGACATATAGACAAAAGTGTGTCTGAACATATGCGGGGTAACATGGATTCCGGCTTTTTTGTTTATTCTATCAATGACGCTGTTGAGGCTGTCGGGCTTCATCATTGTTCCATCTTCCGAGGGGAAAATTAAATCTGCCTTCTTTAATTCTTCATTCAATAAGGCTGGATTATTTTCATTGACGAGCATTTCCTTCTGTTTTTCCAAATAATATTTAGCCCATCCGGACAAAGGGACATAATGCACTTCAGCAGACTTTGTATCACCCACGCCCGCGGAGCTGTTTGACTCATCAATTGTTATGCTTTGATTCTCGTTGTCTATATCGGACCATCTGAGAGCCAGTAATTCACCGCGACGAATCCCGGTAACGAGTAAAAACCTTAAAGACCAATACCAACGAGTATTTTTTGCGTGTTCGAACAGGATTTTCAATTCGGATGTTTTTAATGTTTTGCGGGGTTTTGCCTGTCTTTTGGGTATTTCGATTTTATACACTGGATTACTAGGAATTATCTTGTCGTCAAAAGCTTTTGAGAATGCTATATTCATAACTTTCCGAGTATGTTTCATTGTCCAGGTACTTAGTTTCTCTCCAGTATCTTCCCAGATATATTTTTTTGTCTCTTTATCCTTAACCCTTTTATGCCTATTTTTTACTGCCATTTCAGCAATGACCTTTTGAATGTCATACTGTTTAATATCTTTCATCTTCCTGCCGCCTATGACCGGCTTAATATGCTGCTTATACAATGTTTTATATTGTTCGTAAGTAGCCTTCTTTTTTAAGGTTTCGATATTGCCTAGCCATTTTTCGAACCATTCTGATACCTTGAATTTTTCTTTTATAATAGGCAAATCAGCAACCCTTTTTACCTTCTCTTGCAGTAAAGCAGGTGTTTTTGCGGATAGATAACGATCCTGGCCATCCACAGTCTGATGCCATTCGTATCTATTATCGCTTTTGCGTTTTTTGTAGCTTCCCATTCCATTGGGATTCCTTTGTTTTGCCATGATATCACCCTTTTATTTTGTACATTTCCTCATATCACTTACCCCAAGAAGATAATCAGCAGATACGTCAAAAAACTTCATTATCTTTAGAAGGTTTACCGTTTTAACTTCTCTCTCTCCATTTTCATACTGGCTCAAGGTCGATACTCCAAGACCGGCCATTTCAGCAAGTACTTCAAGGGTTAAATTTCTTTCGATTCTTAATGCCTTTAATCTTTCGCCGGATACCCTTACATGTTCCTCCATGACAATAACCTTTCTATTTTTTAAATATATTGTCTATATATTATACTCAATTGAGAAAAGAATCAAATAATTTTTTAAAAATTAGTCATAAACCCTATTGACAGGAATATATTGTATGTTATATAATTTTCTCAAATGAGAAACACAAGACATAGAAACAAAAGTGAGGCGAATACAAATGTTTAAACTTTCAGAATTCATTTCAAACGATATCATCACCTATCCAGAAATCAGAAAATTAAAAGGCAAATACAGAATGAGTGACTCGGATTTTGCCAAGATCACCGGCGACAAGTGTTATCAGACTTTTACGCGCAAACTTGACTGTGAGAGTGAATTTACTTCCTCTGACAAGGTCAATATCTATTACCATTTCAGGAACCTTGGAGAGGACGTTACCATTCAATCCCTTTTTTTTGACTGGATTTTCTCAAATGAGAAATCCGCATAAACAGGACAAGCCCTGCATAGAGGCTTTAAAACCATCTCACAAAGGAGGACTTATGGATAAACTTATACCCTTTAACTATG
>CALMWN010000094.1 GCA_937873555.1 uncultured Clostridia bacterium | reverse complement strand
ATTCAGTTAGATCTATTTTTTAAGAAACTAAAAGGAGGATGTTCAGAATGAAAAAAAGCATTGTAAGAGTTTGTGTAATTTTGATTCTAGCAGCCATGGCCCTGTCAGTGTTTGCGGGATGTGCAGAGAAGGCTGATAACAAGGCATCACAGCAGGTGCCGGCTTCTTCTGCACCGAAAGCTTCAGACGACAAAAAACCTGCTACTGTTAAGGTTATGTACGACTTCAATGTTGACCCGCAGGGAATGCCGCTGTCAAATAACAAGTACACGGAATACATTAAGCAAAAGACCGGTGTTGACGTGCAGATTGATTCGCCTGGTTCGGCCAATTATGTTGATAAGGTCAATATTGTTATGGCATCCGGAAACTATCCGGATGCAGTTATGATCAACGACAGAAACTATGTGTTCCAGTTTGCTTCTAATGGCATCCTGGCAGACCTGGCACCATATATCAATGATAATGCAAAGTATCCGAATGTAAAAAAGTTTATGCCGGCAGAGGCATTTCTCCCTGTTACCGAAGGCAGTAAAATCTGGGCTTTCCCATATAACAGGCAGGATGCAATTAACCAGGTTGTATATGTAAGAAAGGATTGGATGGCCAAACTGAACCTCAAGACACCAAAAACATTGGACGAATTTTATCAGGTTATGAAGGCATTTACGGAAAAAGATCCTGACGGCAATGGTAAGAATGATACATTCGGACTCCTTTCAAACAATTCTTTCAGTAACGGAGCCAGAATGATATTTGCAGCTTTTGACGCTACAAATTATAAAATTATTGATGGAAAGGTCACTTCACCTGAAATCACTACTCAGTATAAGGATGCTTTAAAGTTTCTTAATAAGCTTATAAAAGAGAAAATAATGGATAGCGAATATACTACTACCACTACCAATATCTATATGGATAAGTTGAAAACCGGGAAATATGGAATGACATCTAACTTTTGGCACGGAGATCAGTTCCCGGAATTCAAGAACGACAAAAAGGTGCATGAGGTCTGGGATGCACTTGATTTTCCTACGAAGCCGGACGGCACTCCAAGCAAGCTCTATTATACAACAGTTAACAGGCATTATATCCTGGTACCCGGTAAGGGTAAAAATATAGATGCGCTAATGAGATTGTTTGACTGGGCAGTTTCTCCCGAAGGCACCAGATTTGCATATTTGGGTGTAGAAAATGAAGAGTACAAAATGGCAGACGGAAAAGTACAGGTGATAAAACCGCCGTTTATTACACAGTGGATGTTTTCACTTGTCAAGCAAGGGCAGCTTAATGATGATGTTAAGTCTTATATGAAGACAAATTATCCGGAACAGGCAATTGCAAGACTCGAGTTGGCTGTTAAGAATGGAGTACTGGACAAGATTGCTGCAATGCTGCCTTATTATCCTGAGCTGTCAAGCTTCAATCTTGACAAGATAACACAGGAATTCAGGGATAAAGCAGTACTTGGAAATATCGATATTGACAGCAGCTGGGATGATTATGTTAAAAAGTGGAGGACTGCCGGAGGAGACAAGGCAATTCAATTCTGGACAGATTGGTACAACAAGGAAGGTAAAAATTTAATCAAGTAGTAAACAAAGTCTTAAGGGTTTGAAATACGTAATAACTCATATTCAAATCCTTAAGACATAAATTTTAAAAAAATATATTTGACTATAGAAACCGAACTGTAATATTATAATTAAGGGCTTGAATAACAAGGGGGAATAACCTTGAGTAAATCAGGTAAGATTCCTGATCAAAGTAGAACTGGCTTTACCATATCAATGCCGAAAAATTTCCTGGAAATAATTTCGAAATATAAGTACCTGTATCTTATGCTGCTTCCGGGATTGATTTGGTATTTTATATACAAGTATTTACCTTTATACGGGTTGACCATAGCTTTTAAAGATTATAATTTTTCAAAAGGAATAATCGGAAGTCCATGGGTTGGACTAAAACACTTCAAGTTTTTATTCACATTTCCTGATTTCTGTAACATACTTAGAAACACCGTTATTTTAAGTATTTATAACATTATTTTCGGATTTCCGGCACCGATCATTATAGCAATGCTGCTTAATGAACTGCGCAGCGTTGTATATAAGAGGACAATCCAAACTGTTATTTACTTCCCCCATTTTCTGTCATGGGTAATATTGGGCGGTATAATTATCCAGTTGTTGGGTCCCAATGAAGGATTGATAAATCAAATCATAAAATATTTCGGATATGATCCTGTCAATTTCATGACAAAATCACAATACTTCAGGGGCATTATCGTTTCCACGAATATTCTGAAGGAAGCGGGGTGGGGAGCAATAATATATCTTGCTGCATTGTCAGGCATTGATACAGAGCAGTATGAAGCTGCAATCATTGATGGTGCAAACCGTTGGCAAAAGCTGATATACATTACTTTACCGGGGATAATGAATACAATAATAGTAATGCTTATCTTAAGGGTAGGCTATATCCTGGATGTCAGCTTTGAACAGATTTATGTTATGTATAATCCGACTGTTTATGATGTGGGAGATGTGCTGAGCACTTACATTTACAGGATGGGAATACAGGGGATGAAGTTCAGTCTTACAACGGCTATAGGCTTGTTTCAATCGTTAATTGGGTTTATTCTGATTATACTGACTAATAATATGTCCAAAAAATTCAGCGAGGTTTCGATGTGGTGACTTCTTTTGGAAAGGAGAGTCTCGTAGATGGCTTCAACAACTGGACGTTCATATACCAATCTAATAATAGGCAGTTTTCTCTTATTAATTGCAGTAATTACGTTCTTTCCATTCTATTATGTGATAGTTGCCTCCTTTAGTGACGCCAATCTCTTGAGAGAGGGGCATCTGCTGCTGCTCCCGCAGGGGTTTAGTTTAAGTGCCTACAAAATGATTTTCTCAAATCAGAGGTTTGTAAACTGTTTTAATGTTTCGGTTCTTCGTACAGTTTTGGGACTGATAATCAATCTTACACTGCAATGTATGGTGGCATATCCTCTTTCGAGAAAATATCTGCCGGGAAGGAAATATTTTACACTCTATATCATATTTGCCATGCTGTTTAACGGGGGGATAATTCCTACATACCTTATAGTCAAGCAAACAGGGCTGCTGGACACCATTTTTGCCCTGGTGATACCAGGTGCAATCAGTACCTGGAATGTTATTATTCTAAGATCATTTTTTGAGAACATTCCGGAGAGCCTTGAAGAATCTGCAAAAATTGATGGGGCAAATGACGTGTATATATTCATAAAGATTATACTCCCATTGTCAAAGCCGGTAATTATGACAATAGGGCTCTTTATTGCGGTGCATCACTGGAATGCCTTCATGGACGCAGTAATTTATGTTACTTCAAGCAAGCTTCAAGTGCTGCAGCTGTATTTGAGGGATATGGTTGTTTATATGGAAAAGGCTTCTCTTCTTGGAGATGGAACCATGTCTTCGGACGTTTCATCCATATCCTTGAGGACTGCCACCATTTTCACATCAACACTCCCTATTATCATCATATATCCTTTTATTCAGAAGCATTTTATAAAGGGTGTAATGATAGGAGCAATCAAAGGTTAATAATAAATTCATAAGAGGGAGGTCTATTGTATTATGGGAAAGATAACACTTTTCAATGAGGATTTTAGAAGTTTTAAAATTGGGGATTTTCCATATGAAACTTTTCTTGGAGCTATGGGAGAATACCACTACAGGCCAAAGGAGTGGTATGGTGGACAATGGTATGATCCGACCCCACTTCCGGGTTCCGGGGGTATAAAATCCTGGATGGTCATGGAGCAGGATGGCAGAAAGTTTATCGAGTATTCCGCAAGGATTATCGATGATGAACAGTGGTTCGTCATGCTCGCGGCAGGAGAACTGGATTGGACCGACTATGAGGTTTCTGCGGATATAAGGAACCTGCGCAAGGGCAATCAGGCAGGAATTGTTTTCAGATATCAGAACAGCAGGTGTTACTATTCGCTTTGCTTCAGTAACGGTTTGCTGAGGCTTATCAGAAGGAACCACGAGGAGATTACAGACCTGGCTTCAAAGACATTCTGGTACAATAGTGATGAGTATTACCGGTTTAAGGCGGTCACTGACGGAAAACACATTTCCTGTTATATTAATGACGTTTTGCAGTTTACAGTGGAAGACGGAACTTATACGGAAGGAAGGATTGCAATAGGGACTCTTGGACCTGCGCAGTTCACCAATATAAAAGTGGAGATAGACGCTGCCGCATATAAAAAGGTTACTGATACCAGAAAGAAATATGCCCTTGAGGTAGAACAGCAAAGGCAGAAATACCCTCAGCCGTTATTATGGAAGGTAATTGACTTCAAGGATTTCGGGGCAGGCAGGAACATAAGATTTGGCCATCTGACGGGAACCGGGGATTGGCATATTGTTATTGCTCAAAACCAGAGAAGAGTACACAGAGATGCATTTGCACAAATAAGCTGCCTGACGGCAATAGATCTGGACGGAAATGTTTTATGGCAGATTGGTGAACCGAATAACAAGGAGCATGCACAGCTGACTGCTGACCTTCCTTTCCAGGTATATGATATTGATGGGGATGGCAAGGATGAGGTAATTATTGCCAGGGATTTCAAGTTACTGATACTTGAAGGCAGCACTGGAAAGGTAAAGAAGTGGATTCCCACTCCTGAAATTACGGAAGACACAAAATATCTGAATATAGGCGGTGTTTCCATTCATCCTTTCGACAGGCTGAATGTGGATGCCATAAGAATTTGTAATTTCTCCGGGAAGGACAGACCTTCAGATATATTGATAAAGAGCAGATACAAGAAGGTATGGGTGTATGACAGCGAGCTTAATTTGAAGTGGACCTTCGATGCAAGAGTCAATACAGGGCACTTCCCATATACGAAAGATGTTAATGGCGATGGAAAGGAAGAAATGTTTGTGGGTTATGATCTTGTGGACGCCGATGGAAATAAACTCTGGTCACTGCCTATTGATGTGGATCATACCGATGAAATTGTCATTGGAAAGATTGATCCCGATAAAGACGAGCTTATCGGTATAGTTTCCGGGTGGGAGGGATTCATGCTGGCAGACCTCCGGGGCAACATAGTTGTCCGCCATATCATAGGCCATGCCCAGAGAATCAGTGTAGGAAACTACAGGCCCGACCTGCCGGGATTGGAGATATGTATAACCACATATCATAGAAACCAGGGAATTATACTGCTGTATGACTGCAAGGGAAATCTTTTATGGTCTAAAGAGCCGTCAACAAACGGTAACATCATTACACCGGTAAACTGGACCGGTGACGGACAGGACTTGATATTACTGAATGGAAACATCGCACTTGGAGGCATGATCGACGGACATTACAGACAGGTAGTAAAATTCCCCGACGACGGACATCCTGAGCTGTGTGCGGAGGCTATGGATTTGACCGGAGACTGCCGAGACGAAATTGTATTATGGGATGAGCATAAGCTGTCTCTTATACACATCTCCGAGCCCACGAGACAGGCAGAAATCT
>CALMWN010000093.1 GCA_937873555.1 uncultured Clostridia bacterium | reverse complement strand
GGACAAGTTTTGTTCTTTCATTTGCATCAAGGAATTGAGGCAGGTTTAAAGGAAGTCCCGCTCCTGAAAATATTATATCCACCCCTTCTTCGATAGCTGTTCTTGCCATGTCGGCATAATTTGACAAGGCAGTCATAATATTCACTCCGATAATTCCTTTTGTTAATTCTCTGGCCTTCCTGATTTCCTTTTTCAATGCCCTGATGTTTGCTTCCAGGAAATTAGAAAAAAAATCATTCTCATTTATTCCAATTGCTGCTGCAGAAATGACCCCAATACCCCCTTCATTCGCAACAGCTGACGCCAGAGATGAAAGGGAAATTCCGACTCCCATACCTCCCTGGATAATCGGAAGATTAACTGTTATGTTTCCTATTCTCAAACTATTCATACTTATTAATCCCCTCTCCTATGATTATTCAGTCATATTTTTTTCCTTTTGATCTCTTTCAATGATGCCCAGGTTATTGGGATCAATTTCCAGGGTCTTTAAATACATATTCTTAGCCTCTGCAATGTTATTTTTCAGCATATAATATTTCGCAAGTCTTGTGCATGAGGCGGAATCTTTTTGATCCAAACGGAGAATCTCCATATTTATTTTGTAGGCATTTTCGCCCCACATATTTTGCAAGGCCATTTCACCGGCTCTATCCTTTAATTTTTGTAAATATACCTTATTCATAAAATCCTCCTTTAAGCCTGCAAATATAAAAAGAGCAGGTAACCCATAAATAATTGAGTTTCCCGCTCTATAGCCCTGAAACTTTTATATTGATATCGGAGTCAGGCAGTTGAAAAAACAATTTTATTTCCATATCATATCATACATTACTAAACAAAGCAATTAACTGGTAATAAATGGGGCGCATCTTTTCCCTATGACCCAAAAAATATATTTCTAACCACTCTAGTCATAGTTTACTTGTATAGGTTAGGAATTCCATCCGATTCTGGATAAATTGTATTCGCACATTCATAGACGTGCTCTTCAAAATGATAATAGTCCAAGATAAACACTGCTTCCGGAAATAGTTCTCTGGCTATGTTCCATACCCACTTTGAGCCATCCCCCAAAATGACTACTTCCTTCACATCCTGAAAACCATTCCTTATGGCTGCCGCCCACAACATTTTCTTAAACTCTTCTGCACTTCCCAGGCAGGCTACATAATCTTTTTCTGCAATGATATGTCTCTCCTTATTCCTATTGAGAACCATGCTGTCTTTAAACACTATACCCAGCTTTATTTCCTTATAGCCATCCATACGTATTAAAAACCATAGAGCCATCTGCTTCAATGTATATACGCCCTTTTTTCTGATTTTCCGCTACTGTGCTTATCGCCTTATACTGCTTCTTATATAAATCTTCTGCTTCTCTCTTTTCTTCCTCGTACAATTCCTTTCCTACTCCTTCTGACACCTGCTGTATCAGAGATGGGAGCTATTATTAATGCATGTCCATGAAAAGTCAAAGCTTAACTTCATTGTGAGAGTATGTGAGTTCCTCCCATAAGATGCATAGGCATTATTTGAAAGTATATGTACATATGGACTGATTGCATAATAATATAAAATTGTCAAAATCCCATTTATGGTATTATCTGTTATGTTGTTTTATCAAAACAAAAAAAGACCCCGGGTGATTACCCAAAGGTCTTCTTCCATCTACTATTAAGTTTTTCTACATTGCTATATGAATTACTCATACAAAAATAATTCACTTATGCCCAGCTTCTGTATGAGATTTTACATCATAGCATGCAGCCTTTCCAACATGTAGCCATTGAGTCCAATGGTCTTAGACAAATCTACAAAGCTATTAAACCGGCCTTCATAAAGTTTCTTATACTCCCTGACCTCCTGTACAAGGATGTCATTGACGTTATTACTTTCAAAGGCATGGTCAAAATCGAATAACGGAGCCATTTCTACATATTCTCCGGTATCTGTATCCCTCAGATACCCGAAGTTACCGGCATGCCTATCCCCATTACCTATCAAGGCATCAAAAAACAACATATCAAAGCCTTGGACTCCGAATAACTTCAATACATCATCGGCAGTAAATTCATCCGGGTCCAATCTGCCCGATGCTTCCGCCGATTCAAACATCAGCTTTTCATTTGTGAAGTTTTCCACCGCAATACCATCGGGATGCTCAACAATATTAATAACCTTCAACCCTAGTGCCTTAGCTGCGCTAGAACACTCAATTTCATGCTTCTCTCGGTTTTTAACTAGTATTCTGCTGTTTTCCCAATACTTAGATATATATCCATTAACATATAGGGTCGGCGCAGCTTGTCCCTGATAATAGCCTTCTCCTGTCCAAAAATCCTTAAAGTAAGGAGATATCTGCTCAAAAGATATGCTTTCATCCTGACGCTTTATCCAGTAGCAATCCGATAGGCTCAGTGCATGGGTCACTTCATTTATTTTCTGCCTGTTTCCCTGCCCGAATACCAGTCCTCTCAGCTTACGGGCATATGTATTCGATTTTTCGGAGTACCGCTTCTCCATCCAATTGACAAAGCTATGCTTTGTCGCATATTTCTGCATTATCCCCGGCAGCAGTGCCCCGTTTAGCACTATTTCATTCTCAATATCAAAAACCGGGTTGTTCTTGCACATTAGTATCATAAAACCACTCCAACCGTAAAATGTTTTACCAACTCAATGATTACTTTTTCATTTTTAGTGCTATAGACAAACTGACCTTCTTTGCAGCTAATGAACTCTTTCATTGCCGCTTTACCATCTGTCATAGCCTTAATTACAGCAACATCATCTACGTATTCTTTATTATAAATGACATGAGAGTCCAAAACTTCAAATTTTACAAAACTCTCAGGGTACATTGCTCTTACTTCGTCCCATTTCATAATAATAGCTCCTGGTATCTATTTACAGCTTTATTATACCCTATCCCTTGGTATTGAACAATAGCACACATGAATTGGCTATATTCTCCTATCTTTTTCCCATACAAAATAAAAAAGCTCCGGTAATAAACCAAAAGCCTTCTATTTCATCGTCAAAGCCCTTCTGCTGCTTGCATAGAAGTTATTTACGCTAAATAAAACCTCAAACAATTTTCTGCTAGCTAAAGGCATGTAAGCGAATCAACATCCCATTGTATTGTATAATAGCCCAGACTGCCGGCAATTTTTACTACATTTTTACTGTAGTCTCCGTAAGGTGGCCGGAACA
>CALMWN010000092.1 GCA_937873555.1 uncultured Clostridia bacterium | reverse complement strand
GTAAATAATGAAAATTTTGAAAATTTCGTCGAATTTGGACTTTCTTGAGGTTGGATTTACTTGAATTTTCCAATATTATTTTTTATATTAAAGAAATAACAGGGAGAATAGGGGAGAGGCGAATGTATAATAATTTCATTAACAATTTCATAAACTATTTGTTGCTTGCCCTGCTATTGACCACTGCAGTGTTCATCATCAGGTGGATTTCTTATGTTATTTATCTTGCTCTCAAACACGGCAAAAACCATTATGTTTTTTATATCCAGGCTAGTACTAAGGATTTTGTCGTCTGTAAGGTTCCAATAAGAAGGGGAGACCTCATACACTTATACAACAGAACCGACGATAGCTATATCGATGGTGAAGTAATAGGAAAAACGGTTTTCAATTATATTGTTTTCAGGGATGACAAGAATGAGAGAGTGCATTTTTATAACATAGACCTTATTGAAACTGATGATTTCGAGGTTGTAAAAAGATAGTTTTAATAGTATAATATATTTATATTATTTGTTTATTATCAATAAGCTTCTTGCTTTAATTTGAGAAGTCCCTGTCATACATGGGCATGAAAATTATTGAATATAACCCGTTAACTCTAAGTTAGCGGGTTTTTTATTTTTAAAGATATACTCAAGGGGAGGTTGTTTTTTTAATCGTTTATATTACATACCGAGCTGAACAGGACGCTAAATATTATGGCGTCCTGTTTGTATTTTGCGAAACATAATGGTTTTGCAAAATAATTACAATTTTTATAGTGTAAGATTTTAATTTTACACAAGGAGGATTTATATGCTTAAAGTGAATGAAATTTACTGCATGGATTGTATTGATGGGCTTCAGATGCTCAAAAGCAATTCTATTGACTGCTGTGTTTCATCGCCGCCTTATTACGCTTTGAGAGATTACGGAGTAAAGCCGAGTCATTGGAATGAAGTCAAGTATTCTTCGATTCCGGGATTACCTGAAGTTATAATTCCTGAATGGGAGGGCTGTCTAGGGTTAGAACCAAGTGTAGAAATGTATATAGGACACATTGTTTCTATATACAGGCAGGTATATAGGGTTCTAAAATGTACTGGTACAACATGGATTAATCTTGGAGATAGTTATATTGGTACCGGAGGAGACAGAAAAAAGTCGGCAAGCGGTGGGATATTCGACATTCAACAATCCCATAATCCTAATGAGGGCAGAAACCGCAGGAATCAAAACAATAAAAGAACAGGTTTAAAGCAAAAGGATTTAATAGGTATTCCGTGGAGGGTTGCCTTCGCTTTGCAGGCTGATGGATGGTATTTGCGGATGGATAATATTTGGAATAAGACTAATTGTATGCCTGAAAGTGCTTCGGATAGACCTACAAGATGTCACGAATATTTCTTTTTGCTTACTAAAAGAAAAAAATACTTCTATGATTCTGAGGCTATTATGGAGTCTTGTATTAATGGTGACCAAAGTTCACCCAGGGGTAGCATTGGTGTAATTGGTAATATGAATTCCGGTCGAAGGAAAAATGAAAATTCAAAAACATTTCGTGGTGGAGGTGTTTATACTCAAGGGCGAAGCTTTAATAATTCTGCTTGCATCGAAAGGGAAAGTCACGGTAATTCAATCAACACGCTTGGTTTAAGAAATAAGCGTTCGGTTTGGACTTTATCAACCGATAGCTTTAGAGAAGCTCATTTTGCAACATTTCCACCAAAGCTTATTGAGCCATGTATACTGGCTGGGTGTCCGGAAGGAGGGATTGTTTTGGATCCGTTCATGGGGAGTGGAACTACTGGTAAAGTAGCCCTTCAAAATAGACGTTATTTCATAGGATTTGAGCTGAATCCTTCCAATATTTCCATCTCTAAATCTACAAGGCTTAATAATGTTCAATTGAAAATTTTCTAAATTAAATTGAAAAGGAGGTTGTTTATTTTATGACTGGAGTTTCTAAACACCCAGTAATAGTTCTTACAGGTGAGGAAGATTATTTCATAAGACAATCGCTGAATGTGATCAAATCCTGGGCCGAAGATATTGATATATCGGAGTATGAGGATTTGTCTCGTGAAGCAGAAATTGTTCTGGCATGCTTATCAGTGCCTTTTGGCAAGCAAAGAGTAATAATAGTGTCCGGCGATCTGTTTGCTGCTGACCGTCCAGAGTTGGCAGATTACGTTAAATCACCTGTAGACTCTACTATTTTGGTATTTTACACCCAGAAGGTTGATAAAAGGAAAAGCCTTTACAAAATTCTAGAAAAGAATGCTAAGTTCTATTATTATGACAAGTTAAGCGGCAGTGAGTTTTTGGAGTTTATTAATACCTTCCTGCGAGATAGAGGGGCTGCCTATGACAAGGAATTGCCTTCGTATATAGTTGAAAAAACGGGATATCTTTTATCAGATAATGCTAGGATAGGAGAAGTTGTTTCGGATCTGTCCAGGCTTTCGGATTTCGCCGGCGGTGATGTTATCACTAAGGAAATGACGGATAGGATTATAACTTCAGCTGTAGACACTAACATATTCAAAATAATATCCCTGATTGCATCAAGACGATTCGATAATGCAATGTCATTTATGAAAGACTTGCTGCTTAATGGAGTAGACGAGCTTCAATTAATTGCATTAATCCAACGCCATTACCGGATTTTGTACAAGCTGAAAATTGCAAAGGATAGAAGTATGCTTGAATTAACACCTTATATGCTTAAGGAATTTAAGGACATTGAGCTTCTTTCTGAAGAGCAGATAGAAAAAGCTATTAACCTTTTGAATTCAAGCTATGCTGCTTCTAAAGGGTACTCCATGGAACCGGGTATGGCTGCAGAACTTGCTTTAGTTGACCTCATACTTGTGTAGATAGAAGGGGGGAGGATTAGTGTTAAGTTGCTGCTCAAAACACAATGAGTGCAGAAACAAGGGTTTTTGTGTTCGTGATCCTGCACTTGAGTTTTATAAAAATTGCTCTTTGAATAAGCTTTTAGTGAGGGAGCAGAGTCCTCTTTCTTTCAAGGAACCTCCCAGTATAGAAGCTAATTTCAAAGTAAAAGACGGGATAAATATTCCTCAAGAAAACTCTTCAAAGAACTTATTTCTTAATTTCAATTACAAGCTTTATTGTATTTATGGAAAAGGCTTTGGGAGTAGCGACTTGCTTTCCCATTCATTATCAAATGATGAGTTTTGCTCGTTGCTAAATGCTTTCAAGAATGCCGGAATAGGATATGAGCATGATATGGTACTTGAATTATGTGTAGATGACGAAGATATTTCGGAACCCTCCAATGCAAGATGTGTGTTGGAAATAGGGGAGAGGAAGTACCATGTTTTCAATTATGATTCAAGACTTATCAGAGTAAGCGAGTGTGCATTCATTAAGGAAATGTTTGAAAATAAGGGGTATAAGTGCGATTACGAGTTTGTGGGCTCTTTCTCTAAGATTGGTACCGGAACTAATGGTAAAGTTGAAGAAAAGGCGCATATCCCCAAGAGTGACCATTCTAAAATTGAAGGACAGGAATCTTTATTTTAGTTTGGGAATGTAAATAATCTTGTGTATGGCGTTTTATGTCAACGCCTCTTTGGCAAGTACTTTGAGTTACATCGGGTTTACAGAATATTACTCTGCAAACCCTCTATATTCTATATTGTTACCAACTTTGCAAGTTTTATGCATAAATCTGATCGAATTTGGTAAAAATATACTTTTTATGTGTTATCGAAATTTGTGAAATTGGAAGGAGGGCGTAGCCCGACTGGAATTTTCACAAATTTCGGGGCTTCGTGCTATCCATACCATCCTTCAGACAGTTTTGCCAGCTTAATCAAGCTGTTTTAAGATACCCTTAAATTTTGGATATGCAGCATGATGATGAAAAACTTCATACAGGTCGCTTTGCGGGTCAGGGAAAGGTTCCCGCTTGTTTGAAGGTGTTAACCTGTTTACCCGACAACGCAGATCTACAACCTGTTTTTCAAGATCCTTGCAGTATTCTACAAGCGCAGCAATCAATTCTTCCGTCTCCTGCTGTTCGATCAGTTCAAGAGTACAATCATCGTACATCGGCTCTGAATAACCTGATCTTATTGCTTTCTGACTTTTCATACATGGTTCCTCCGTCTTTTCTCATTAGCTCCTACAATAATCATTTTGTGGGGTCTAGCCCGTCCGGCAATGAGGACGAGCCCTTGAGGGCGGTGGGGGTGAACCTATCGGACACAAACATCCAACCGGCCGGGATACTGGATCATCAACTGGCTTAATACCCGATCCCAGTTTTTATATCGCTGAGTCCACTTTTGCATCACATTCTTTGATGCCAGGTACAGCATTTTTTCCAAGGAAGCATCCGTCGGAAACATGGATTTTGATTTCGTCACCTTCCGGTATTGACGGTGCAGACCCTCAATGATGTTGGTGGTATAGATAATTCTACGCACCTCCTCGGGAAACTTGAAGAACGGGCTTAATACATCCCAGTTGTTCTCCCAACTCCGGATTGCAAACGGATAGTCTTTTCCCCATTTATCCCTCAACTCGTAAAGCCTCTCCAAGGCGGCTTCTTCATTTATTGCATTATACACATCCTTGAAGTCCTTACTGAAGGCCTTTACATCCTTGTAAGATACATATTTAAAAGAGTAGCGCAGCTGATGGATGATGCACCTCTGGATTTCCGCCCTCGGAAAGGCAGCTGCAATAGCCTCCTTAAGACCCGTGAGGCCGTCCACACAGAATAGCAGCACATCCTGTACGCCCCTATTCTTAAGATCATTCATCACACCCAGCCAGAACTTGGAGGTCTCGTTCTCCCCGATCCAAATGCCTAAAATATCTTTGTTCCCTTCTGCTGTGACGCCCAACACTACATACGATGCCCGGTTTAGAATCCTTCCTTCATCCTTGATCTTAAAATGAATCGCATCCATAAAAATGAAGGGGTACACTGCATCCAGCGGCCTTTGCTGCCACTCTTTGATTTCAGGCGTAATCCGGTCGGTAATCCTTGAGACCATCTCTGCAGAGAGTTCTATTCCATAAAGATCCCGTATCTGATCACCAATATCCCGCGTTGACATGCCTCTGGCATAAAGAGCGATTACCTTCTCCTCAATGCCAGATACATTTCGCTGATATTTGGGGATGATCTTCGGCTCAAACTCACCCTTGCGGTCCCGGGGTACCTGAACTTCGACTTCTCCGAATTCACTTTTCAGGGTCTTGGGCGTATACCCGTTACGGCTGTTGTCGGTATTCTTGGCACTACGTTCCTCCTTGCCATACCCCAGGTTCGTCTCCAACTCAGCTTCCAACAGTTCCTGGATCATGTCTTTAAAGATATCCTTAAGGTATGTGGTTACATCCGAGACGCTCTGGAAATTATTGCCCCGTACCAGGGACTTTACTTGCTCTTTAGTGAGCGTTGACATAAAAAACTCCTCCTTGGCTTTCATTATTGCTAATTCTTGCCAAGAAGGAGTCGCTTTAATCATTCATACACAAAATTTGTTATATCCTCTTTAGTTTTCAGCAGGCTGTTTCTATACCATAATGGTGTAGGGGCAGCCTGCTTTTATTTGTCTAAATCGTTACCATTTCTATCTGCTCTATAAGCTCTTACTTTTTCCTGTTCCGTATCCCAGAAGACAATAATATTGTATTCTCCAGTTTTTGTCCTTATCAGCTTTCCACAGGGCAGGGTGGGGTAATCTTCGATTGGTAATAATATTTGCATAGGGTCGTAGGTATTATTTATAAAATCCATAACTTTTTTATTGGCTACTGTGTTTTCAGTCCCTATAAGTTCCTGCATCCCTTCTCTTATCAAATTATCTGTTATTGCCGTCCATAAACATGTTACAAAAAAGCTTTCTGGGGCGGAGATTTTTGTTGCTTTTGCTGTATCTCCATATTTATTTAGTGCTTTCATAACAGATACTCGGTCTATTTCTTTCAGCCTGGCCTTTATTGTTAGAAGAGGGCTTTTTATTAATTCAAGGACTCTTCCATTTCCGTAGTACATATCTTCTATAAC
>CALMWN010000091.1 GCA_937873555.1 uncultured Clostridia bacterium | reverse complement strand
ATGTGTATAAGAGACAGGTTTTCTACATCTATTGAATTTGCATCAAGTATTTCTTTTTCGTTTTTAATGAGCAGTCCTGCGATTTTTTTCAAAGCATCATTTTTAACCGTTGTCGGGATGTTTGAAAGCTTTAAGGCTGCCTCCCTTGATTTTTGTCCCATTGCTGAAAGTTCGTTCATTTCATTCACTCCTTTTATTGGCAATAAAAAGTGTACCCACTTCCAATCCTTTCACAATATCAATTATTATCTCAGGGCTGCTGCCGTTTGCAAGCACCATATCAACACCTGAAGCCGTAGCTGTACGTGCGGCTGAAATCTTGGTCGCCATACCACCTGTCCCTCTTTTGGTTCCTGCACCCCCGGCCGATTTTTCAATTTCAGTTGTTATTTCCCTGATAACCGGTATAAGTTTGGATGAAGAATTTTTTCTGGGATCACTGTCATAGAAGCCGTCAATATCTGAAAGAATAATCAGGAGGTCTGCTCTTACCAGGTCTGCAACTATTGCGGATAATGTATCGTTATCACCGAAGTTCTTCAGGTTTTTCAGTTCCTCTATGGACACTGTGTCATTCTCATTGACAATCGGTATGATCTCTCTTTCCAAAAGGTTTTCAAAAGTATTTATGACATTCTGGCGCCTGTGGTCATCTTCCACCACATCCCTTGTAAGCAGGATCTGTGCGACTATATGTCCGTAATCGGAGAACATTTTACTGTATATATGCATCAACTCACACTGCCCCACAGCTGCCACAGCCTGCTGCAGCGGGATGGGTTTCGGTTTCTCCTTGAGTTTCAGCTTGCCGACACCAATTCCTATGGCTCCGGAGGTAACAAGTACAACTTCCCTTCCCTGGTTTACAAGGTCGGAAATAGCCCTTGCCAGCTTATCTATCCGTGGAAAATTGACTTTTCCGTTGTCATAGGTCAAAGTCGAAGTGCCGACCTTTACTACTATTCTTTTCGAATCACGTAGTTCCACGCGTGTATTTTCCATATGATTTTCTCCTCGTTGATAATATACCTTTATATTAATCAATATTTTACAACAATAAAATGTCAAATTCCATAAAAAGTTTCTAAAGTGTATTCTACATCATGGGATGGAAATTATCCTCTGTAAATGACGTACAGGAGTAACAGCAGGGAAAAAAACTACATAATATGATAGAGAGTCCTTTGCAAGGAGCGCTTATGGATAAGGGTGAATTCTATACAAATATTGCCAATGGCTTTTATGCCGCCTCAAAAATTAAAAACATGCAAATAGGAGCATCCCGTAAAAAAGCCGGTCTCCGGGAGGAAAGCATCCCTCTGATAAGTGAAGTACTGCAGGTTATTGCAGAACACTCTCCCCATATGTACAAAAATACCCTGCACCATTCTGCGAGCAGGACAAAAATCTATGGGGAGACGTACATGAACCTGAGGGAACATCTTAACAATCCGGAAAGCAGGAGACCCGACAGGCACAATTTTGTAAGGTTTATTCGAATATTGAATCCAATACTTAATGAACGCCAGAGAATCATAGCAGATAAAATCATGAAGCTGTATGAAATTTTCTGAAAAATTTCAACTGCCGTTTTATTTGAAGTTGAAAACAGATAAAATCTACAGTGCATTAATCTCTGCCGTTTTATCTGTTTTTCTTCAGTATTTCCACCAGCTCGGAGTAATTGCGTTCAACATCGGCGATTTCTCTGTCCTCAGGTATTCTGTCGCCATATCTTACTTTATCGTAAATGCCTGTGATTTGTTCAAAATTGCCTTCCCGTCCTGTGACACTCCTCGATTTCCTTAATATTTCTCCTGTGGTATCATTGGTTCCGATTTCAACATTCCTGCCGACGAGAATGAATATGATGAGCCTATAGACGTACCTCACTTTTTCAACAGGGTCTTTGATCGAGTGAATGCTCCTTGACAAGCCCTTTATCCTTCTCTTCAATAATCTCTTCTCATCCGCCGGGGGCTTTAGTGTTTCTGATTCATCAACGTAGTCTTCGTTTACCGTCTCTTTTTCACCGGGGGTGCTTTTGAGCAGGTCTCTAATGCGCCTTAAAATATAATAAGCCGCTTCCCTCACCTTTAAAGCCAGCTTTCGAGCCAGTTTATAAACCGCATATAACAGAAAGATACCGGCCAGAATTTCCAGAATGTATTCTATAACGGGATTTTTTGCCGTCACCTCACCACCGTTTAATGGAAATCCCCCTCCCTGTCCCTGTTCCTGCCGACCACCTGCCGGTGTAAACATTTGCATAATCCAAACTATGGATTTAATCAGCATTTTAACAACAATGCCCATAATCTCCATAAAGAATATAACTATTGTTTTTAGATTTAAAAGGAAAATCATTATAATAAAAAACGATATTATGGCAAACGTGTTATAC
>CALMWN010000090.1 GCA_937873555.1 uncultured Clostridia bacterium | reverse complement strand
CCTTACACATTAAGGGTATTTATAAAATTATACAAGATAAAGAATAGTTTTATTCAATTTAATGTATTTTCTTCAACTTATCAACAAGGTTAATAAGTTGAATTCAAAAACTTGATTCATCTTATATAGACAAGCTTCTATTGATAAAGGTTAAAAGGTTTAAAGAGAAGATTATATTTTATAAGGTAAAAGTTTTTATTAGTTTTAATCAGGAGTGTATTTAAAAATTGAGGGGATGGTCAAATGTCCGAAACAAATAAAGTTGTGAAAAAGCAGGTTTTGCCTTTGCTGCCGCTCAGGGGATTGACGGTATTTCCTTATATGACGCTGCCCTTTGATGTAGGACGGGCAAAATCAATAAAGGCGCTTGAAGAGGCAATGATCAATAATCAACTG
The DNA here is from genome assembly GCA_937873555.1 of uncultured Clostridia bacterium. Classification (GTDB taxonomy): domain Bacteria; phylum Bacillota; class Clostridia; order Acetivibrionales; family CALMWN01; genus CALMWN01. The sequence continues at coordinate 4,455 of CALMWN010000090.1, read as the reverse complement.
ATTCTTCTGGTGGCACAAAAAGATGCAAAGAATGATTCTCCTTCTGAAGAAGATATATATAATATCGGTACAATATCCAAAGTCAAGCAGTTGCTTAAGCTTCCCGGAGATACAATTAGGGTATTGGTTGAAGGTATAAGCAGGGCAGAGGTAAGCTCTTTCATACAAACAGAGCCGTTTTTTATGGCGGAGGTTGTTGAAAAGGTATTTCTTCCTGATAATGAAAGCAAGCTGGAGATTGAGGCTTTGAGGAGAAGGATTACAAACACCTTTGAAGAGTATGTAAAACTCAGCAATAAAATAGCTCCGGAGACAGTGCTTTCAATTACGTCCATAGAGGATGACAGCCAGTTTGCAGATATTGTTGCTTCCAATATGTTCTTGAAAATAGAGCAAAAGCAGGAAATCCTGGATGAATTCAGGCCAAAAGTAAGAATGGAAAAGCTTCTGGAACTTCTTATAAAAGAAATTGATATACTTGAGATTGAGAAGAATATAAATGTAAAGGTCCGTAAACAGATCGACAAGATGCAAAAGGAGTATTACCTCAGGGAACAGCTAAAAGCCATACAAAGCGAACTGGGTGACAAGGAAGGTGTTACCGGAGAGGTAGAGGACTACAAGGAAAGGCTGAAAAATGAGAACTTTCCTGAAGAGGTTGAGAAAAAGGTTTTAAAGGAACTCGACCGCTTGCTGAAAATGCCTCAGGGCTCTGCAGAGGGTTCTGTAATCAGGAATTACCTTGATTGGATTTTTGAATTGCCATGGAATAAAACAACTGAAGAAATAATTGATTTGAATAGAGCTGAAGACATTCTGGCAGAAGATCATTACGGGCTAGAAAAAGTCAAGGAAAGGATATTGGAATACCTTTCAATCAGAAAGCTCAAGAATAGCTTGAAGGGACCAATACTCTGCCTTGTGGGACCTCCGGGCGTAGGCAAAACATCAATTGCCAAATCAATAGCTCGTGCACTTAACAGGAACTATGTCAGGATGTCGCTTGGAGGAGTAAAGGATGAAGCTGAGATAAGGGGGCACAGACGCACTTATGTGGGTGCAATGCCTGGAAGAATAATTGCTGCGTTGAAGCAGGCAGGTTCAAAGAATCCTCTTATCCTGCTGGACGAAATTGATAAAATGAGCAGCGATTTCAGAGGTGACCCTGCATCGGCCATGCTGGAGGTACTTGACAGTGAACAGAATTTTGCATTCAGGGATCATTATATGGAATTGCCGTTTGATCTCTCAGATGTGATGTTCCTTACCACAGCCAACAGTCTGGATACTGTTCCGCGTCCTTTGCTTGACAGGATGGAAGTTATCCATATTTCAGGGTACACTGAAGAAGAGAAGGTAAATATAGCCTTAAAATATCTCATACCAAAGCAGCTGCAGGCTCACGGCCTGAAAGGCGGCAATCTTAAGCTTGATGAACAGGCTGCAAGGGATATAATAAATTATTACACCCGTGAAGCCGGGGTAAGAAGCCTTGAAAGAGAAATAGCGAATGTTTGCAGGAAGTCTGCCAGAATAATTGTATCAACTAAAAAGCGATCGATAAAAATTACTTCAGGAAATATTGAAAAAATATTGGGAGTTAAGAAGTATAGATACGACAAGGCTAATGAGAAGGACGAAGTAGGTATTGCGACCGGCCTGGCCTGGACACCTGTAGGAGGGGACACCCTTTCAATAGAAGTAACCCTGATGAAGGGAAACGGAAAGCTTGAGCTGACAGGACATTTGGGAGATGTAATGAAGGAATCGGCCAGAGCAGGCATGAGTTATATACGTTCAAAGGTGGAAGAGCTTAACATAGATAAGGAGTTTTATGCCAACTATGATATCCATATACATGTACCTGAAGGTGCTATACCAAAGGATGGTCCTTCAGCCGGCATAACTCTGGCTACAGCTATGGTTTCCGCCTTGACAGGCATGCCTGTAAAGAAGAATGTAGCCATGACGGGAGAGATTACATTAAGAGGAAGAGTTCTCCCAATTGGAGGCCTTAAGGAAAAAGTTCTTGCAGCACACAGGGCAGGCATCAATACCATAATAATTCCTGTAGACAACAGGAAGGATGTCGATGAAATACCTGAGAATGTAAGAAAGAAGATAAAGTTCGTTTATGCTGCCGACATGGATACCGTACTTGCGACAGCATTGATGAGGGTTAAGAGCAGAAGTTATATAAAAGAATTTAACGATGACAAGCATAAATTGATGCTTCATACAGGAGAGAATGCTATAGACAACATAAGTGAAAATTCTACTGTTGTCGAGCAATAGAATAGATATCCAAAAGTATGTCCGGGGGAGCTTTAATTGATTCAAATAAAATTACAAGGTGTCAAAATTTGAAAAAATTTGGCCTCACATGATACAAACCATATAGTTGGGGCGGATAATGGAAAATCTATCATTATCTGCCCCTTTTTTATGAGTTTAAGTTGTGTACTTATTTGACATAATATGATAAAATTATGAAAAAGTTGTATGGTAAATCATTATTTACACAAACATATATTCTTTTGCGGGGTTTATAGATGTGTCCGACAACATGACAACTAAAAGCTTATCCAAAGATAAAAAATACTTCCTTGCACTTTTTATTACTATATTGGTTTCCTATGCACTTTTTCAGTCCGCAGGTCTGTTCCAGGAGCAGTTCAGCAAAGTAATGAGTATAACGACTTATCTCTCCTGGCACAATATGTTTGAATTTGCAGGCATCCTCATTTCTTTTTCAGTTTATATTGTTCCATACTACACCTATTACCAGGGTGGGAGATTAAAGTCGATATTTCTCGGAAATATATTCCTGATATCAGGAATTCTTGATGTTTTTCATACATTAACGTTTAAGGGAATGCCGGAATTTTTCGGTGAAAACATTACCGCAAACAGGGCCACTACTTTCTGGATAATATCCAGATTGATCTGGTCAGCAGGACTTTTTATCTACTGCTTTGTGTCTGCCTACAGCAAACGAAGGGTAAACAGGAATCTGCTGTTGGGCATTTCAATTACTTTCTGTATTGGAGTCCTGTATGTTTTATCCAGCTTCCCGGGGTTTATACCTTCAATGTACATTGAAGGTTTTGGACTGACACCATTGAAAGTGTATCTGGAATACCTTGTAATAACTTTCATGTCTCTCACAATAATACTGCTGCTTGTTAAAAGCCGTAAGGAAAAAGATTCAGTGATGGTACTGCTTTCCATTGCCGTTGCATTAAACATATTCACTGAACTCGCTTTTGTAACCTACAATTCTGTTTATGACATATACAATTATCTTGGACATATTTATAAGATTATTGCATTTTTTATTATTTTTAAAATTCAATATGTCTATAATATTCAACAGCCGTATTATGATCTGGTTGATGCGAGAAACGAAATCAAAAATTATGCTGATCACTTGGATTTGCTTGTTGAAAAGCGTACTGCAGAGCTGGACAGAATCAACAGAAAACTTCTGAATGACCTGGAATTCGCAATGGACATCCAAAAGGCAATGCTTCCTGAGAATCTTCCGAATAATTCCGAGGTTGTTTTCGATGCCAGGTATTTTCCTGCCGAGAGAGTCAGTGGGGATTCCTATAACATTTTCAAACTGGACGAACAAAACATCGGAATGTATATCGGCGATGTTTCCGGACATGGAGTATCAGCGGCAATGCTGACTGTATTTTTGAATCAAAGCGTTAAGACTGTCAGAGAAGCCAAAGGAGATGTATTTGAGATAATGAAGCCTTCCGAGGTACTAAGAAACCTCTATGAAGCTTATAACAAATTAAATCTGAAGGATGACATCTACCTTGTTTTGATATACGGGATATACGATATCAAAACAAAGGAGCTTACATATTCTTCTGCAGGGATGAACACACAACCCGTTATAATAAAGCACGATGGCAAGGTTCAGGAGCTTGATATCAAAGGTTTTCCCATATGCAAGCTGAAGGATATTTTTCCGGCACATTATATGGACAGCAAGGTACAGCTTGATAGCGGTGACAAGATACTGCTTTATACAGATGGACTGATTGAGGCAAAGGATACAAGGAATGAACGGTATTTTTCCAAAGAACGTTTACTGGGATTGCTGTCTGATAACTTTAAACTCTCCTGCCCAGCACTATCGGAGGTAATAATTGAAGATATCTACGGCTTCACAAATATGAAACACCTGAATGACGATATTACCTTTTTTATCATGCAGATAAACTGAAGGAACAACCTGCAACAATATATATTCAGTGTTTCTGATTGATGTAGCTGTCTACCAGAGATTTTCTCTCCCCTTCGGAAAAGACATTTTCTCTTATGAGCATATTTAAAATAACCTCATTTTTCGAGTGCAGTATGACGTTTTCATAATACAGAATTTCTTATATAATTACGATATATTTTATATGAAGACCAAATTCTACATCATGTAAT
>CALMWN010000089.1 GCA_937873555.1 uncultured Clostridia bacterium | reverse complement strand
CTTTTGTACCAATGGACTTGAAAAAGGGATGCTCCCCCATGAGGTCGCTAACCAGGCCGGACACTCAAATATCCATACAACGCTATTATATACTAATCCGGATAAAAAGAAGTTGCAGGATAAAATGGAAAAGCTGTAATCCAGGGTTTCAGGAGATTACTTTATGCCGGTAGAATTTTTAACACGCGAACAGGAAGAAAAGTACGGAAATTTCATTGAAGACCCTTCGCCAGAGCAATTAGCAAAGTATTTTTGGTTTGATGATAAAGATAAAAATGCTATTTTTAACCACCGTCATGACCATAACAGGCTTGGGTTTGCCCTGCAACTTGGAACAGTGAGGTTTCTAGGTACGTTCCTTACTTCGCCGACTGAAGTTCCTGCAAATGTAATTACATATGTTTCGCAGCAGTTAAGAATCAAGCCAGAGGTTTTATCCCTCTATGTTTCGGAGAAGAACATTCAGAACCATAGGAACGAAATCCACAAAATATACGGGTACAATGATTTTACTGACCAACCCTTTCACTTTAGCTTAACCCGCTGGCTTTATTCAAGAGCATGGATCTCAGCGGAACGTCCAAGTGTAATGTTCGACCTTGCAACAGCAAGGTGCGTTGAAAATAAAATTCTATTGCCGGGTGTAACTGTCCTGGCTAGGCTTATTGCCCAAGTAAGGGACAGGGCAAGTATTCGCCTGTGGCGTAAACTTGCAAAACTCCCTGTCGATAATCAACATAGCAACCTCGAAAAGCTTCTCGATACTGAAACGGGAAGCAGAAGCAGTCTTCTTGATATATTACGGCAGCCGCCAACCGCTGCAACTCCTAAAGGATTGCTTTTAGCTATTGACAGGCTTGAAAAACTGCGCTCTTTAGGTGCAGAGGAATGGAATCTATCCGGAATTCCAGTAGGACGGCTCCGGGTTCTGTCAAGATATGCATCTATGGCAAGGGCGCAAACGATAGAGCGCATGAACTATGAACGGCGTATCGCTACACTTGTTTCTTTTGCTATTGCCTTTACGATCAGCGCCCAGGACGATGTAATTGAGATCATGGAGAATATTTTTACCAACATTTTTAGGAAATCTGATAATAAAGGTAAGAAGAATAGAATCAGAACCATAAAGGATTTGGACTCGGCAGCAAGAAGACTTCGTGAGGTATGCTCCTATTTGCTTGATGAAAGTATTTCCGATAGCGAGCTGCGGAAAGTCATATTCACAAGGTTTCCGAAGGACGTTCTTAAATCTTCATTGCAAATGATAGACAGATTGACAAAGCCAGAGGATGATACATATGTGTGCCTGGTGGATTGACTATCCTGAAATGATAGTCAAAATACTTCCCCGGATCTATTTGGGGTGAAGGTTCAACATCCGGAACTCCATCCATAACATTAGGTATATCAAGACCATGCCAGTGTATGCTTGTAGGTTCCGGCAGCTTGTTTATTACCCGGATATTCACATAATCGCCAGGATAAACCTGAATTGTCGGGCCCGGCATACTTCCGTTATATCCCCAGGCATTGATAAATAAACCTGAAAGTATTTCACGCTTAACAGGCTCAGCAACAAGTTCAAAGTACTTAACTCCATTATGTAATGAATATGGCAAATCAGGTAAATCAGGAGTAATGACCATAGTAAACCCTCCTGTATTAATTGGTTTTATTTCAGTATACTTAATAAGAGCTATGTATGTTACAAAAGGTAAGCTTTACTGTTCACATCATTTACATAACATGCATACTATGTAACATCAATAAATATGACAATTAAACAGGCGTGATATAGAATGGCTATGAGTATGGATCAAATGCAGATGATGATGGCCCAGGGAGAATATAAAATGTACCAGTTTCATTCAAGCCAAACTCCAGAAATGACGCAGCAAATGCCGGGAATGTCATCTCAGTCAACAACGTCCAGTATGTGATTGGAATAATGATCGATCAAAAAGTGTAAAAATTTGAGCGGTTGCCTTTTTTTGGCAACCGCTCTCTTTAAAATGTTTATTCAACAGCATTTAATTTTATCCTTGTGAATAGGATTCTGATAAAAGTTAACAAAGAAGTATATATTACATTTGTTTTCCTGACAAACTACACTTTCAAATTGAAGAAGTTCGTAAAAGCTCATTTTCAATTTCACTCATATTAATTTTAATAGGTGTCCCCTGCGTAAGAATGTTTGTACTCTCGTTCAAAACCAAATAGTTTGATAATACCTGGTGTAAAGCAAATCATAATTAATGTATATGCCTATGGTGGATGTCTGGCATGTGGGCGTGAGAATGTTTTAATGCACCATGTATATGAGCATGAGAATGTTCCTTTGTCTCTCCTACTTCGTGAATGTGTATATGGTGCCCATCGTCATGTCTGTGACGATGCTCATGTTCTAAAAGCTCATGCAAATGCTCATGGCTATGTTCTTCGCTTAAAATCAGGATTGCACCTATAACCATAAACGGCAACGCTACCCCAAATAAGCTATTTGGAATTTCTCTGAAAAGAAGGAATGAGATAATTACACCGACAAAAGGGGCTGCTCCAAAAAATGCACTTGTCCTCGAAGCTCCAATGTTACGCATCGCAAGAATAAATAGAACAATACTTAATCCGTAACTAAAAAAGCCCACCGCCATTGCCCCCAAAGCAATTCTCAGATCCGGCAATTGATTCATTAAACCTAAAGCAAGTATCAGGGAAAACGTTCCGGCACATATTCCTTTGGTTGTGACTATAATAAGAGGGTCTTTTGCCGATATATTACGGGTAAAATTATTGTCAATCCCCCACAAAAAGCATGCTGATAAAACACCTAATGCACCTATCGAAATGCCCCAACTGCCGTTTATATTCCACGACAACAGTATGCTTGCGGTGGTAATAGAAAAAACAGCTATCCAAATACGCTTTCCTATAGCTTCTTTAAAAGCAAGAACAGCAATTAAAGTTGTTGCCGCTCCCTCAAAATTTAAAAGCAAGGACGCAGTTGCAGCAGGAGTGTTTTTAAGACTGAACATCAATATAATTGGAGCTAAAACTCCTCCTGAAAAAATCGCACCCGCTAACCACTTTATATCACTTTTGCGTATATCTGCTTCAAGGTTCATGGAATTTCTTCTCATTTTCTGGAATGTGCGGTAAAGTAAAAGGCCGATACCACTCCCCAAATACAAAAATGCAGCCATTGGTATCGGTTCAATTTCACCTAACAACAATTTCGATATTGGAGCACTTGCACCGAATAAAATTGCAGCAAGTATGGCTTGAAACATTGGGTATATGCTTGTTTTTTTCATTTCATCTGCTTTCCTTCCCATATAGGCTATTTTCATTATATAATAAACTCTCTTATCTTATCCAGATACAGAAATAAAGTCTATGTTATATCCGCTATAAATGCGGTAAAATATACAACATATTTAATCTGCTTATAGCTTTATACAAGTTGAACGCATCAAGATATAAATTATATACACGAATTTAAAAGCTGAAAACAAAATTATGTTTTTAGGGGGCTGTACAGGAGTATTTTATGGAAATTTATGATATTTTTATGTTACCGCTTGAAAAGAGAATTCTTGCAAGAATCAGAAAAGCAATAATTCCAAGGGCTATTGGAAATATACTCGAAGTTGGTTATGGTACAGGAGTGAATTTTCAATATTACAATTCAGCATCAATAAAAAATCTTTCTGCTTTAGATATACAGTCTACTTCCTCAGCAAAGGCAAAAGCAACATTTCCTGTAGACTTTTTTGTGGGCCAGGCAGAGAACCTGCCTTTTACAGACGAGTCTTTTGATACCGTAGTTGAAACTCTTGTATTTTGCAGCGTGGAAGACATGGATAAAGCCATTAGTGAAGTATTACGTGTATTAAAGCCTGGTGGTCTCTTTATATTCATTGACCATGTGCTACCTGAGAATAAAGAGCTTGCTTCTTTGTTCAGGGCCTCCAATACCGTTTGGTCTAAAATTGCAGGAGGCTGCAATTTGACAAGAGAACCGCACAAGCATATCCGAGTTGCCGGTTTTATCATTGAGCAGTCAGGCAGCTCCGGTCATAGAATATTTCGCTGGGGAATAGGAAGAAAAGCTCCTACTTCACAATTATAGTACTGGGCAGAAACTCAAGAAAAGCTGGTACATAATTCACAAAAACCAGCATATTAAAAACCCAGGCAATCAACTAATAGAACTATATTAGCTAGTTTAGCCTGATAAAAAGAACCTTGAAAACCTTGAATAACGCGAATTTCTGCAGAATTTTCGGCTTTAGGTGTCGAATTATACAGCATCATACAATTTTTACAAAAGGTGATAATGATGCTGATACTCGACTGTCCTGAATGGACACAACCAACCATAGCCCAAGTTTTAATACCGAAAGAAGCTTACGAGCTAACTCCCGAGCTTGAGAAAATTGATAAGCTACTGCAAAATGAATCCTTTGAAGAGCCCATCTTTGACCGTTTCAATACCCAGCGGGGACGGCCCACTGTGCCGTTACGGGCTTATCTCCGGTTGATGTTTTTGAAATACTATCTAAGCATCAGCTACGAAGACCTCGTGCCTGAAATGACACATAACCTCATACTTGTGGGGGACGTTTCTTAACAAATGCTCATCATCAACACCTGCAAAGACTCACTACCTCCTGGAATAGCACCCTGTACTGCTGTTCCTCCATGTAAAGCCTGAATCCTTCACTGCACAGCCTTGAGATTCCTGCCATCGACATGTTGCCTATATTGCTGCAGATTTCTTTGTAGCTTAACCCACACAACGCCCTCTGTACAAATGCCAGGAATGCCCTCGCCTTTCCTGCTGCCCTTC
>CALMWN010000088.1 GCA_937873555.1 uncultured Clostridia bacterium | reverse complement strand
ACGCCTTCACGCATGAAGCCCGGGCCGTCGGATGAAGAATAGGTATAGGTACTTAATGCATTGGTAATAGGTATTCCGTTCGGATTTTTCAATATCAGGTCGGTAAATTGCGGTTTGCCGTCAACCATTTTATAGGTCTCGCCTTCAATACCGAAGTTGTTGAGCATATCTCCTTCTTTTGTGAATATATAATCCCAGTATTTGAGGCTTTCCTTTACATTTTTGTTGACATTTGTTATAGCCACACCGGTACCGGTAAGCTCTGACTGCATTTTACCGTAAGGTTTTCCTGCGGGTCCGACAGGGAAGGGTATACCTACAAGGTTGAATTTCGGATCCTTTTTGAGCATGGTGTCGTAGTATATACCCATCATACCATTTACCATCCCGTAATACGAACCTACCCTGCCGCTGGTGAATTTACCGTCAAAGCCCTTTCTGTCTGTCGTCAGGTAATCCTTGTCAAACAAGCCTTCCTTATACCATTTTGCCATAGTTGCGACGTAGTCTTTGAAAGGAGCCTCGGCAGGGCCGAATTTCACCTTTTTTCCATCCATGTACATACCATATTGAATTCCCCAGGCAAATGAAAAAATAGTGATGCCTGAAGTAGTGGTTTTAAAATCTCCCGAGAAAGGAATCACATCATTGGGGTTTCCGTTACCATCGGGATCCTTTTCCTTGAATGCCTTCAATGTCTTATACCAGTCGTCGATTGTTTTTGGAAGCGGCAATCCCAATTTGTCCAGCCAATCCTTGCGGACCTGGAAGCCGCTGGTAACAAGTATGTATTTATCAGCTTTGATTTTCGGTATCATATAATATGAACCGTCATCAAGTGTTGCCTGTCGCATATATTCAGGATTATCCGACATGGTTTTTTTGAAGTTCGGCATGTATTTGTTTATTCCGTCATTGAGCTTGATTATTGAACCTTCCTGGACGAATTTGCCCGGTCCTCCAGGCAGGCCGTTCCAGTTATAGTAAATCATATCGGGAAAATCCCTGGAAGCCAGCATCAGGTTGAACTGCTCCTTTTCCTGGGCAGGTGAAGGTTGCCTGAAATCAATAGTGATACCGGTACGTTTGGACATTTCCTTGAAAAATCCCATTTCGGAATAAGACTTTAAAGTCATGGCGCTTTTGGCGTCAAAGACCCAGAAACAGGATAATTTAAGAGGCTGGCTGACAATCGGCAAAGTAAGGGGCTCTGGTCCGGATGATACGGTTTTACTGTCCTGAGAAGCTGACTTGCTGTCTGTACCTGCAGTCTGGCCGGGCTTTGCGGCGCTGCAGCTGCCAAATATCACAACCATAAGCACCAGACACAATAAAATGGAAAGTCTCCTGCAAAATTTCCTTGTCATTTTTCTTCCTCCTTTTTATTATACAAAATATTCCGTCTTGACGCTTCAAGTCGAATATCCGTGCACAACAGTTGCCTTCTAAGATGTTCACATACAAGCAGGAAAAGCACAGGAAGGGAAAAAATACAGGTAAAAAATAAAGCTTCATGGCCTAAATCAGTATTTAACAGCTGTCTTACAATTTTTTTTAAATAAAGATATGATTGTATTTATATACAATTAAACGTTACATTGTAATTATATGACATATATGCTTGAATTGTCCATACATATATGACAATATATGGTTAGAATAATAAAAATACCTCCAACACCGGGGGGGAGGCTGAAATCAGTATGAAAAAGTACAGAAAGCGATGCTTTTATAATTGTAAGTATAAGTAAAAAGGAGTATTATGTTATTGAGAAAATTATGAATCGTTTAAACAGCAATTCATGTTTGGTCGAAGCATTTGACGGCAACTATATTACAGATGATTGGAGAAGCGGATATGAAGGTTGCAGGAAGGGATAAAATCTTCAGGGAACACAGCAGAATGAACGAGCCGGGGATAAGTGTAATGCCGGGGGAAGAATTCCTGGCTGAAACCGAACTCTGTTCGGGAGACTGGCTTCACTCTGAGGAAGACAGATGGGAGAGCAAAAAATCCAGGGGACCCAATCCTACGGTAGTCATCAAAATAAATGGTGCAATGCCGGGAGACGTTCTGGCGGTAAGGATCATCGATATTGAACCGGATAGATTAGGGTATACCGGCTTTGATACCTGGAGTAATCCACTTGCATATCAGATTTTTCAAAAGGATTGGGGATTAAATACCAAAACGGTGCAAATAAAAGACGGATTTGTCCACTGGAGCGACAGAATAAAACTGCCTGTAAAGCCTATGATAGGAACTTTAGGGACAGCGCCCGAATTTGAAGTTTTACGAAACAGCCGTGGAGGAAATCATGGCGGCAACATGGATGTTAATGAGGTTACTGCCGGAAGTACTGTATATCTTCCCGTATTTGTACCTGGAGGGCTGCTGCATGTCGGTGATGTGCACGCCATACAGGGTGACGGCGAAATAAACATGTCCGGTGGAATAGAGTGCAGGTCTATAGTCAGGATAGTTGTGAATCTGGTGAAAAAGCCGGAAGCCATGGAGTGGGTGCGGATAGAAGACAAGGATTACATTATGGGGGTTGCTTGCTGCCGTTCAGTTGAAGAGTCATTTTATTCAGCAGCCAGGGAAGTTTTGAACTGGATGGTTGAAGACTACGGGTTTTCGGTGGATGAGGCGTATCTATTGATGGGGCAGGTTATGGAGGCCAGATGCACACAGTTTGTAAACCCTACACGTACTTATATTTGTAAAATGCCGAAAAGGTATCTGCACGGGAATGCCGTGGGTTAAGGCCATCCTTGGTCCAGGAGCTGTTATAAATAAAGGTTGTCAGAATATTGAGAAAAGAGGATTGTAAAATGGTAAATGATTCGATATTGCACACCGGCATTGAAGAAATGGCTGGAAAGGTTTTTGACTGCAGCTGTGGAAAAGCACATAAGGTTGATATCAGGAAAATCAGGATAGGGAGCGGCATACTCAATGAATTGCCTGACATACTTTCGGACTTTACAGGTAAAAAGGTTTTCCTGGTTGCAGATACAAATACATACAAAGCTGCCGGCAGTCAGGTGGAAAGCATCATAAGCGACAGATTCAAGGTAAATAATTTGATTTTTAAAGACAAACACCTGCATCCTGATGCTGAGGCCATTGGTAAAATTCTTCTGGGACTGGATGATGATACTGGTTTGATACTGGCTGTGGGCTCAGGAACGATCAATGACTGCTGCAGATTTATAAGCCATAAGACCGGCATACCTTATGCAATCGTCGGTACCGCACCATCCATGGATGGATATGCGTCAGTGGTTTCAAATATACTGGTTGACGGCATAAAATCAACCATTAACGGAGTATATCCATATGCAATAATTGCAGATATATCAATAATGAAAGAAGCTCCCATGCATATGCTGCAGGCAGGGTTGGGAGATGTGATAGGAAAATACACAGCTCTTTGCGACTGGATGCTTTCAAATATTTTAAACGGTGAGTATTACTGTGAAAACATAGCTGTCCTGGTTGAGGAAGCCGTCAGGAAATGTGTTGAAAATGCCCATTTGCTTTCTTCGAGAGAATCCGAAACCGTGAAAAACATAATAGAAGCGCTTATCCTTACCGGAGTCTGCATTGGTCTTTCGGGTTCGTCCAGACCTGCTTCCGGAGCTGAGCACAACATTGCCCATTTCTGGGAAATGGATTTCATTAAGAATAAATTTGAATATGAGGGTGCGCTTCACGGAAATCTGGTCGGATGTGCCACAGGTGTTACAGCAGCTGCGTATGAGATCTTTGCAGAATATGACATTGAAAAGGTATTGTCTTCGAAACAATATATGAACTTTACCATTGATAAATGGCAGGAGGATATGAAGTACTGTTACGGAAGCATATCGGATATCATTATAAAACAGAACAGGGATTACCGTTATGGCAATGACGACAGAAAAATAAAAAATGCAGATGATATGGCAAAAAATTGGGAAGATATCAGACGGCAGGTATTTTCAATAAATCCTGGAAGACAAAAGACTGAAGAAATATTGAAAAGGGCAGGAGCGGTTGTTTCACCCTCAGAAATGCATGTTGACCGTGAGCTTTTTATCAAGAGCATAATTGCTTCAAAGGAGCTTAAACAGAGGTATACCATTTTTCAAACCATGGAAGATGCGGGTGTGCTTAAGGAAGTTGCTCAAAAGCTTGCAAGATTATATTATTGATGAAGCTTAATACCGCTGCCATGTATGAAAGCCTGAGCAAAGCTTGGCTTTCAGAGGCTTAGACCTTTGTATGTCTGCAGATTGACACTGAAATAAATAAATGGTTATAATGAATAGTGGTTGTACATGATTTTGCTAAATACAGGCAATAAATTTTCAATATTTGCTAATACCATCATTATATTGTCAATTTTACTTAAGAGGGGGTAAACAACAGTGGAGAACAAAAGACCGATTTTAGGAATTACAATGGGTGATCCCGCAGGGATAGGACCTGAAATAGCTGCGAAAGCAATGGCCAAGCGGGAAATTTATAATGTATGCCGGCCTCTCGTCGTCGGAGATGCGGCTGCCATGAAACAGGGAATAGAAATTGCAAAGGTCAGCCTGGAGGTAAGGCCGATTTCTGCTGTAGAAGAAGCAAAATTCGAATTTGGAGTTATGGATGTAATTGATCTGAAAAACGTGGACATGGCACAGTTAAAACACGGTAAAGTGTCAGCCATGGCCGGAAAAGCAGCTTTTGAGTCCATAAAGAAGGTCATAGAACTTGCCATGGAAAACAAGATCGATGGAACCATCACAGGCCCGATTAACAAGGAATCGTTAAATCTTGCCGGATTTCACTTCTCCGGACATACGGAGATATATGCACACTTCACAAACACAAATGATTACAGCATGATGCTTGCTGACGGCAATCTGAGGGTTGTTCACGTAACGACACATGTATCTCTCAGACAGGCATGTGATCTGGTCAAGAAGGACAGGGTACTTAAGGTTATAAACCTGGCAAGCAATGCCTGCAAAAGGCTGGGTATTGAGAACCCGAAGATAGGAGTCGCAGGGCTTAACCCGCACTCAAGCGAGAACGGCATGTTCGGTTGGGAGGAAGAGAAGGAAATAATCCCGGCAATTGAGGCAGCAAGAGCCGGCGGAATAAATGTGGAAGGGCCGGTTCCGCCGGATACGCTTTTTTCAAAAGCCAAGGGGGGCATGTATGACATAGTCGTAGCCATGTACCATGATCAGGGACACATACCACTTAAAGTTTCGGGATTCAGCTGGAATGGAGCAACACATAAATGGGATTCTGTAAGCGGTGTCAATATTACGCTCGGCCTTCCCATCATCAGAAGCTCTGTGGATCATGGAACCGCCTTCGGCAAGGCCGGTAAGGGAACAGCCAATGAAGAAAGCCTGATACATGCGATTGAATATGGTGCAAGGCTTGCAATCAACAGGTAATGAAATTTGCTGGATTTTATAATGAATTGAAATACACAAACAAAGATCAAAAACCGATATAAAAGGGATATCCTGTAACAGGGATGTCCCTAAATAATATATTGTTTGACATCATAACTATATTGAATACGCAAAAGATTTTACATTAATAAACTGCCCTTGAACCATATGCAGTTTATGAATAAAAAAGGTTCTTTGCGT
>CALMWN010000087.1 GCA_937873555.1 uncultured Clostridia bacterium | reverse complement strand
GACGCAAGGGACTTAAAATCCCTCGGCCGCAAGGCTGTACCGGTTCGATTCCGGTTCCGGGCACCACCTACCTAACTACTTAGTATTATAGAAGTAATGATAAGAAGGACTATGTGATAAACATAGTCCTTTTTTTATTTGCTAATAGGCGTTGTCGCGAGTTTTGTCGCAAGTAGGTTGTGAAGGTGTATCGCTGTATAGGCTATGTCATCTATGACTTGCCTATGGTGGTTATCTAGCCAAGCATATTAGCTTATACAGCGGTATCCTTGTCCAATCCCAGTCAACGTCAACTTCCTGAAGGGGTCGCCATGGTTGGGTGTTGTTGCAGAGTTCCAGCAGCAGTATGCAGCCATGAAGGTATGGTAGTGGTGGTGGCTTGAGTCGATGCTTCGCATCGTTCGGTCGATCACGATCATTTTATAAGACCAAAATGATCATGCTCGTTCCGAGCCTGATAAACCTTGTCTGTAGATGGATTGTAGATCTGGAGTCGTTATCCGTTTTGCGGCAATTATTGCGACAAATGATTGTAACTAGCTGATATATATATGTAAGAAAGGGATATTTAATCCCTTTGCTGATTAAGATGGCTGCTAAGTAGACTGTTTACAGGTTGGTATGTTTGATATATCTTTATCTGTATAGTTGGTGATATGCATTAAATACCAATATGTTATATGAAGCCATTAGCCGTCGAGTTGGGTGGAAACTTATTGCTCCTTATTTAGCATTATTGGGGACTTACTTGTGGTCACTGATAAGTTGCATTATTTATGCATATTTACTTTGGAGAATATATGTTTGGTTACGATTATGGTCAGATGCTTGAAGCGATTGATTATGAAAGCATGGGGTTAAGTGACACTTGGTACTATAGAGACACGTTGCTAATGTTTATAAGTTATGAAATGGAAATAAATAAACACTACAATAAACCTAATGCAAAAAGAACGTATTCAGTGTTATTTGATAGATATAACAGCTACCTAGAAAATATAATATATAATAAATTAATAGAATATGATGATGGCTTAACTAAAGAAGAAAGACAATCTGATCAGAACAATAATTCAGTATCATATGATACTGATATGGCTAATTTCAATAAACATATATTGCTAGATTATGTAGTAAATAATAACACTATTAAATTAGATATTGATAGACTAAATGCATTTCTAAATGGTGATGAACTGCCAGATGTTAAAATAGTTGTAAATAAGAAGGTGCCTTGTCCTGTTCAAGAGACTATCCCAGATAACTACGTTGATAATGACAAATATCATGATAATAGTCTGAACGACGTTGAATCATTCAAATATTTAAATATCAGAGGTCTTAAGCTTGAAGATGTTACCGATAAGCTATTTTACGATATAAAAAGAAGCTACGGAATGCTTCAGAAAGAAGAGTCAAAGTATAGGAGAGCAGTGTCTGTAGCTGCCAAGATTGGACTATTATTTTATGAACGATCTCTTGGTAAACCGTCAACAAGGCCAGCCTTTCTGAAGGCATATAAGCATGAGTTTGATTCGATTCTCAAGGATGACAAGCTGGCTAAAGAAATATACAGCTATCTGCCTGAAGAGTATCGAGGGGTAGCTAAACCACAAGATAGCTCGGTAGACCTCTTGCCAATAATAAAAGCTGCTGTCTTTGCAGGTTACTTGGAAGGTACGCAGGAGGACGTAACTGGCAGTGAGCTTATTTCAGCACTACGTGATGAGAGCTATGTTATTCCAGATGAAACTACATTACTAAAGATCCTTGAAGCTATGAACAATCTAAAATAGTTATTACTTCAACACCACCTTTTATCTAGCGGGAAGGCTCTATTTATGGGCTTTCCCGCTTTTTCATTTCTAATGTATACCCAAGACTTTCTACCCACCCTTTACCACCTTTGACCACGTTGTACTTTGGACGGCATCCTACCGGTTATGGCAATGTCTGCTCACACACAGCGGCACTGCCGCATATCTCAGTAGGGCAAAAGGAGAAGAACGATGAGCACAGGAACGACGGTAGTGGTGGATGCAGCTAGGTTTGCAAAGTTGGAAGAAATGGAGCGCAAGGCTAAACTCTCAGCGCGTAAGGCAACTGTGAAGAACCTGATCTATGTTGATAAGGCAAAGGCAGCGGGTATCACAGTCAGTAAGGCGGAAGTGGATGCCAAGATTGCCAAGGAGGACGCAAAGAAGGTGCCTGCAGAATAGGTTTTAACCCAACAAATCTAGACTGAATAGACATATCGGGGGATGAAATATTCCCCCTACTTTAAACGTCACCATGTTGATTGACATTGGCAGTATAAGAAAACAAAAAAAATCTCAATATTGGAGGAAATTATGGACGCACCTAAGTATGACGAATATATGATTCATGTGAGAAATCCCGGGACTGAAAAAGAAATGATAACTGTAGTGGAATGCAGTTATACTTTCGATTGGAAGCAGGCTAATAAAGCGTTCGCTATGCGTGGAGTGTATCGACGGTCTTGCAATACAATTGAAGAAGCTCAGCAATATATTCGAGATTTATATCCACAGTAATTATGTACTATGAAGGGGCCTCGATTATGAGGCCCTTTTTTTCGGAGGACACATGGCAAACGAGAAGAAACAGAACCCGCTCAATAACTCAAGGCCCATAGACATACATCGTTGGAGCAATTATCCCCAAGTAGTAAAGGCTGTTGATGAATTAGCAACTGAGCTGGGCTTTAAGGATAGGAGGTTTAAAAAGTGTCTCCGTTTGGTGATAGTTGATCTCTACCAAGCATGGAGGGTAGACCCGACTCAGTACGTTGCTTTCCACAGAGGTGAAAACGATTACAGGGGCGGGACTCGATACAATAAATTGAGAATCAAATATGACGCTTTAATCGGCACCATAGATGCTCTAACACGTGAAGGCTATGTTGAGTATCATAGAGGAATCCAGTTCTATGATGAAGCTGGTAATTATCACGGGCACATATCACGAATGAAAGCGAGAAGGATGCTTATCCGATACATCGTGACCCATGGGATCAAGCCTCATATGATCGGCAGGTGTGAAGATGAAGAGGTGATAGTGATACGGGCCATGAAGGAAGAAAAGAAGGTTGGCAAGAAGACTATCAAGATCGTCAGGAACATCGAGGACAAGGAAGAGACTGATGCAATCACCAACTCAAGGCGGATACTACAGGAATACAACGCACTTCTTGATAGGACATATATCGACGTTGACGACGAACACCTGACCGACGAAGAGCAGGGTATGCTGAGGGAATACACTCTTGATCTCTCACGAAAGAGAGTACATAGGGTATTCAACAATGATAGCTGGGAAGAAGGTGGACGCTTCTATGGTGCATGGTGGATGGAGTGCCCTAAGCTGTTGCGTAAGTTCATTGTCCTGAACGGAGAGCCAACGGTTGAACTCGATTACTCGGGCGTACATGTTCACCTGATGTATGCTCTAGAGAGGATCAACTATGCAGCCAAGGCCGAGGACGCATACACAATCGAAGGATACCCACACAGAGACCTGAACAAGTATGTATTTCTGATAGCGGTCAACGCTGAAGATGATGACGATTGCGTGAGTGGGGTATGGAAGCGTCTAATGGACAAGCGGAAGCTCAGTGAATATGGGATTACCAGCGTAAATCAGATACGAGACATATTACTTGCCCTCAAGGCCAAACATGATCCAATCAAAGATTATATTGCTTCTGGCAAAGGGGTTAAGCTGCAATATATCGACTCATGTATAGCCGAGGATGTAGTTGAATACTTCTCCAAGCGGAACATACCGATATTGACGGTACATGACAGCTTCATAGTAACCAATCTGGATGAGATGTTGCTCCTGGACAGAATGCAACTTGCTTATATGACAGAGTTCAAGAAGTATATGCCGGTCAAATTTAAGAGTGAAATGGATGAAATACGATATGACACAGGGTTAATTCAAGTTAAACGGAACAACGATCCAATTATTGATGTGGACAGGAAAGAGCTACCTACTTTCAGGTGGAACGCTAGCAGAGTTAACATGAAATCGTATTATCAAGGAAGAAGAGAGCTAAAGTGGAAGCTTACCGGAAGAGCTTCCACTCTAACTAGGTTGACCAATATTGATTATACAAAGGGAATACAGTAGTAGACCTGATATTAGGTAACTATCGAGCTGTACAGCGGAGTTCCGTGGTAGAGGCACGTCCTACATTACTTGCGGCTTATCGTATGTAACTATCTGGAATTACGTGGTCGCAATTTGAAAGAGTACGCGACAAGAACAATTCCTATCACAAGATGTATCGACTAGACAACATTAATCATAATTTGCTATAGTCAACCATCCTGCTTGTTACGGAGTAGGCTGTTATGCAATTCAATAAAACGCGCTGTAATATTGCCCTCTTTAAGCACTCATTAGCTATTAATCCCGACGTAGTAAAATATAATCACCATAAAAATTACTTGAGTTTAGAAGTGGTGAATGTCATTGCAATTATGGAATGCGATATGATCGCAATGAATGCAAATGGTACTTATTGTGTTGTACTTGATGAAGTTGTGAAACAGGTATATTACTGATGTTTAAACAGCAGTCGGTTATTATGTTTAAAGTATATAGTAATTAAATTAATGATAGTAAATAAGAGAACTAGATAATATGGCAAAAAAGTTAAGTACATTTAAAAGACCTGTAAAATATAACAAGAGATTAGACAGTATATTACTAAGTATCAAGCATTCAAAAGATGTTATTGGCGATATTATGGCGCTGAGGTCACAGCTTGATGCTGAGCAGATATATAATTTGATGCCAAAGTTAGTTTCTATTAGTGAAGATATAAAAGAAGCAATATGTGGTGAGCCTATAATAAAGGATTATGCTGAAATATATAATCGCACTGTTTTCATGCATGTGGATATGGTTAAAGAGTTCTTTTGGCAATCATCGATATTGTCATTGCATAGTGCTATTATTAAAGCATTTAATATGAATCGCGAAAGTTATTATAAAGAGCTTTTGCTTGGTAGTTTGTTTGAAGCTGATAAAATATTGGATATTATAATAAATGATACTGGAATATCAATATGGGCAATTGAAAATAAGATAGGACTTTATAGTTTAATGTATGGATCTGATGGTGTTAATAAATACATTAATTCTATAATTGAATCAAATGACATTGACCCGTACTTGAAAACCATTGTTGAAAGAGTAAGTCAGAGGGCCTTGCCAGCGATATCTTGGAAGAGATATGATGACCTTATCGACACAATTATCAAAGAGCCTAATGACATAAACTGTAAACATTTGTCAGATATACTGTCATTTAAATTGTCATTTTATAAATTACTTATAACAGAGTCTCTTACTGACATATTAGTAGAAGATAGTATGTTGTCCATAATTGATAGATATATAACATATACAAAGTGCGTACAATTGATTAACTGCGGTAAGTATCCAGTAGCTATCATTGAGAAAGTAAATAAATCTGCATATTACTTATATTGTAAAACAAAAGACGCATTACTGTTAAATCTCACAAATTATGCCGGCCTAGATCTATCTACATCTGAAACATTTCCGGTAATAACAAGCGCTTATGACAGTTACATAAGGGGTGAATATGGCGAATGCAAAATAATATGTGAAAAGTTGATGCAACAAAGTCCAGACATTAGCGTATTGTATGAAATATATGTAAAATCATTGTTTAGGTTAAACTTGAACCAAACAAGTTTCATGCCTGGAACTATATTGAATAAAATAATTAATATGATGTTAGGCATCTTGTCTAAAAATAACGAATCAATCTCATCTTATAATGATCTTATGAAGCATATATATGTTTTTTCAAGTCATCATTATATTGCAAATGTGTACTCATTTTGTTGCAAAGAAATGAGATATTATACTGATGATGAATATATAAACATAAAAACGTTTTCAGATTTAAACAGTTTATATATAACACCTGGTATGCTTGCAAAAAAAATACATAATAAGCACATATCACTTAATAGTATAGATAAAAGTGAATATTTATTATTCATGCTTGGCATTTATACATGCGATATAAACTATATTGATAAATGTAATATGCCACAATATAGAAAAAACAAGTATTATGCTAAATTAAATGTTGTCAATGGTAAACTGGATGCTGCTATTGAACTCTATGATGAGCTTGAGCATTCCAGTGATACATTGACGTGTTATGATGCAAAAATCAGCAAAGCAAAAATATTGTTAAAAAACGATGAAATAGTCAAATGTCTTCATCATATAGTTGAGTCATATTTTAATGTGCCAGTTATTGTTAACGAAATGCCTTTGAAAAATTTGCTGGACAGGATAGAAAACAATTTTACATCTGTTGTATACCAAGATGTAACTTTACTGATATTATATGATTTGTATGTTAAAAACATTAGTTCTGATAAGCTCGTAAAAATGACTGAAGCTTATGATGAATTTATGTATAGGAATAATATTGAAGTTCCAACTGATATATTCAAGGTAGGTGATATTAATAACGAGTATGTTATTTATTTTTTGAGAAATGTATGTGTGCCAAATATCATAGATGCCAGTGGAGCATATGCAACATTTGATGATTTGATGACAGATAGGTTAAATACGTGTATTAAGTTACAGGAAATAGATGATACAAACTACAATATTTATGCTAATGAAATTGAAGAAATAATGACATCTAGAGTTTTAGCAAAGACATCATCGAAAATAGGGAACGGAAGGATATATATTGATACAACTAGTATAGTCAAATACAAAAAAACAGAGCTTTTAGAGCTTTATCAAAATTATATGGCTACTCCTGATGAACCTGCTGAAGTAAATAAACTAATTCAACATAATATTGTTAAAGACATGTTGTTGCCGGTTAATAAAAAGGATCAATTGCTTTTACTTATTTATGAAGTATTGGTAACAGAATATTTGACAAACAGAGATTATGGTTTAGAAGGAAATTTAAGTTTAGAAATCAGGCATGGTCAGCTAGAAGAGTTGTTTCGTATACCACAAGAAAAGCTGCACCTAGTGACAAAAGAAGATTATGATGGCAAATATAGAAAAATACAGCACTGGTTAAATGTATATGAAATAATAAGGCAAGAATATACTGATGATATAAGTAATTCACTTATAGAATTTACTAAAGATATTGACAATATAATTGAAGATGTAAAAAACAAATGGTTCGATGTAAGAAATAATACGAGTTATTATGACTACAGTATTGGTGAAGATGATTTTATAAAATTAAAAGAGTTACTTGAAGGCAACAGCAACTTTGAAACATTCATGATTGAGCTATTTGAAGTTATCAACGAAATTACAGAAGATAATTTAAGTATTATACGAGATGCTATAAACAATGAAGTCCCTATGTTATTTGAACCAGCTTTTGCAAAGCTTAACTCCAATCTGGCTGAAGTAAAAAGGCAGTTTGCACTTACTGAGTTGGATTCTAGTATTGCTCTTGGTAGAAATGCTGTTCAGTCATCAGTTGATGAGCTTGTCGGTTGGCTAGAATTTGCCAATAAACATAACAGCCCAAATTTCAACTTATCACTTCCTTTAAACCTAAGTATAGAGACGTTCTCAGCAACGTATTCTCATAAAAACATAAAATTCAATATTGAGACTACCGATACGCCTTTAATGCTTGGTAGGTATTTATATGATTTTGTAAGGCTGTTTATTACTATATTCGATAATATTGTTAGGCACTCATGGTTAGAAGATATCCCACCCGTCTCTATAGTGATAATATATGATAATAATAACTGTATTATAGTAGTAAAAAACTCATTCTCAAGCAGCAGAGATATAGTTAGTATGAGAGCAGAGCTAACTGAAATTGAACATAAATTAATTACGAAATCATATTTCGATTCTGTCAACAAAGAGGGTAAAACAGGTATTTTTAAAATTGATAAAATTATAAGTACAAGTTTAGTGTGCGACCACAAAATAACAACAAATATATCTGACGATTACACTTTTACATTCAAAATTGATATCGACTGTCGGAGGTTAATGGCATGAAAGTACTAATAGTTGAAGATACTGATATCAAACGTAAGGTATTAAGTGATTTCATTGCTACTAATTATGCTAATTCAGATATTGTTGAAGCTGTATCTTTTCAAGACGGGGTAGACAAGTTAAAATATGGCCCTTATGACATCGTACTATTAGATATGACTATGCCTACTTACAATATAACAAGTGAAGATGCTGGTGGTAAAAAACGACCATTTGCTGGACGTGAAATAATCAGCAAGATGTTTAGACGTAAACTTCATTACCCAGTTATCGTTGTTACAAGATTCGACGTTTTTCCTGATGAGCACTGTAATATAACATTGCAAGAGCTACATTCACAATTAACTGATGAATACTCTTCAGTTTACAAGGGATATGTATTTTATGATCAAGTAAAAACAGGCTGGATAAATGACCTTGCAGATAAAATAAACAATATACTCAAATAATAATATGATAAATATATTGATCGTAGATGATAATGAGCACAGAGTGTCTGAAGTTAGAGAAATATGTATAACTTCAGATGGAGTAAATATGTTATCGTGTGATGTATGTGATAACATTAATAGTGCTTATGATAAATTGAAAGCATCAGCTTATGATTTAATGATATTGGATATTAATTTGCCACAGAGGCACAATGAGTCTCCTAAACGTGATGCTGGAATCACACTGTTGAACAGAGTATTACTATCAAATAAATATATTACACCATCTAATATCATTGCAATAACTGCTTATAAAGATATTAGTGAGCAGTACAGTAGTGTTTTTAATGAACATGCTGTATTAATACTTGATTATTCAGTTAGAACCGAATCTTGGAAAAATCCGATACGATCTAAATTGTCTCAAATATACAATGCAAAAGCTACTAGGGTAAGAGAGAGATCAAAAACTCAATTACTTATAACAGTGCACGGTATAAGAACATTCGGTGAATGGCAAAACAGACTTAAGCGAATTGTTAATAATGTGAGTCCAAATATAAATGTAATTTCATATAAGTATGGTTACTTTTCGGTACTTGCTTATTTGGTCCCGATATTCAGAAAATATGCCGCAAATAAATTCAAAAAACAGTTAATTCAATATGTCAATGAGGCCAATATAACAACTATTGATATAGTTGCGCATAGTTTTGGTACATATATTGTTGCAACTGCTATTAAAGCTATGCAATCACATGATATTAAGATAAGAAATATCATATTTGCTGGATCTGTGCTGCCAGCTAATTACGACTGGCAAAACTTATTATCAACTAAATCAGTCCAAAGACTTATAAATGATTGTGGCAAATATGACATACCGCTAGTTTTAAATGGATTACTTGTCCCATTCGTTGGTTCAGCGGGTTATACAGGATTTATAGGTATGAATAGTGATATATTGGTTAATAGATACTTCAACGGTGGTCATTGCCATTATTTTGTTAAAAATGGAAATTCCTACGATGATTTTATGGAGCAATACTGGTTACCAGTCATCATCACTGATGAAAGTACACCTATTATTGACCAAAGAGGTTCTCCTAACATCTTTACTGGAATATTTGCAGCAATAATAAGCAATTCTACTATTATAAAAACAGTTTTATATTCCATAATTGTTTATTATATTGTTAGCAAATATACAAAATACATTTAAAATAATTATAAATATATTGCATGAGATTCAATATATATCATATTAATAAAATGTATTGTTAATTGTAAAAGTACTATATATGACACTCGCCAATATTAATTCTTAATTGTGAATATTGAAAACCTGGAACCCCTCCCCCTCTAAAACTTACTAAATATATATCAATATGCAAAGCTTCAGGAAAGGCATGGCCAAACGTCATGTCTTTTTTGTTGTCTTGGCTACAAGTCCGGCCAATCGAAGAAGCCTGACATCATGTAAGCCAATGGAGGTATCACCATGTTTAAAACACTCAGGAACATCGGCAGCGCACTCGTAGACATCACAGTAGTTGGCAGCAAGGAGCTTAAGCACCAGATCGACAAGGCAAATAGCTACAGCGACTCAAAGACCTGCAAGCTCGCAGAAAAGGCAGCAATGCTCCGTCAGGAGTATGAGACCAAGTATGCAAACCCAGCACAGACAGAGCAGGAGGAAAGCACCAAGACCATAACCATTAGCTGAAAACAGACATGCATCACCATAACCGGTAGAAGGCGCATATCCCTAACAAGGAGTGCGCCTTTTGCCGTTTCAAGGGAGGCAACACTATGGCAACCAATATCTACGACATGATTAACAACCGCATAACAGAGCTACTTGAACAGGGAACGATTCCATGGCGCAAACCGTGGAACGCACAGAGCAACTACCCTAAGAACCTTATCAGTAAGAAGGAGTACCGTGGAGTCAACGTATTCATGCTGGCCTGTCAGCAGTACGATAGTCCATGGTGGCTATCATTCAAACAGGTACAGGACAGGGGAGGGCAAGTAATAAAGGGAGAGAAGGCAACGCCTGTTGTGTTCTGGAAATGGATCAACTCTGTAGATGCAGATGTGTCTGAAGAACAGGGTAGTAGGATCGTGAAGATACCCATGCTCAGATACTACAATGTGTTCAACCTAGAACAGACGGAAGGAGTGTCAGCACCAGAGCCTGATGAGAACAAAAATGACCATCAGCCCTTATCCCTACCAGAGGAAATATTCAAGAACATGCCAATTCGACCAGAGTTAAAGTTCGGAGGCAATAGAGCATATTACAGTTCAGCCCTCGACTACGTTCAACTACCTCACCTCAGCACATTCGACACTCCAGAGGAATACTACTCAACCTTATTCCACGAGATAACCCATGCTACCGGCCATCAATCTAGGCTGGCGAGAAAGAGCATACATGAACCTTCATACTTCGGATCACATGAATACAGCAAGGAAGAGCTTGTAGCTGAAATGGGAGCGGCATTCCTATGTGGATTCAGTGGTATCGAGAATATCACCATCGAGAACAGTGCAGCATATATTGCAGGGTGGCTCAAAGCTCTCAAGAACGACAAGACATTACTGATCCATGCAGCAGCACAGGCACAGAAGGCAGCAGACTTTATCCTAAACAGAAAGGAAGGTGAATCAGAAGACGTAGAAGAAGTAGCAGCTTAAATACCTACCAGTAAGACCCTCCCGCCAGCAGTAATAATCCTTTCAAATCAAGTAGTAACCGTTGTTAGCAGTAACCAGTATTAGGCTTCCAAATTAGCCCTACAACTCGTTTTCTTAATTTACACAGGCATACCCCTGTCCATACTAACTAAGGAGAATTTACCGTGACCATCAATACGTTATTCGGACCAGAGGACGTATCAGCTAAACCTCGTAGCATTAAGCTCAAACGCATCAAGGCAGTATTCGACACCTTGACCATCAGAGAGGATATTGCCAACTATCTGCCACCAAGTAACAGATTCACTTCACCATTACAGATATTTCAGATGTTCAGCTTTCTGAACCAAGAGACCAAGGAGTATTTCCTGACTCTGCACCTGGACGGCAAGAACCGGATTGTCTGTATGGAAGAAGTATCTGTTGGCAGCCTTAACCAGAGCATTGTCCACCCAAGGGAGGTATTCAAGACAGCACTGCTCTCAAGCGCAGCGGCAATAGTGCTGATCCACAATCATCCATCAGGAGACCCTACACCCAGCAGGGAGGATAGAGAGATAACACGTAGGCTCAAGGAAGGAGGTGATTTGCTGGGAATAAGGGTGTTGGACCATATCATTGTCGGTGAAAGCTACCTGTCGTTCGTTGAGCAGGGACTACTCTAAAGGAGGCATATCATGCATATCAGATGGTTCGTAAAAGTGGCAATCCTCGTAATCTTCTTCTTTCCTGTGTATTGCATAATCTCTGCACTCAAAGCATTAACGCTGGGCCTCATGATCATCATGAAACCGGTAACAAACAAGATAGTCGAGTTGTCCATGAAGCTGCACCACTGGTCACAGGAACAAAAGGATAACGACCACCAATAGCACCCCGCTGTAACCAACCCACCTCAGTAGTGCCAATCCAAAAATCAATCGTAATCAGAAGTTAACTCAAACCACATACCAGTAGACACAGGGGCCATTAGGCTCTTTTTTTGTGTCTGCAATACGGAGGATATCGTCATGGCAGTCTATAAGCGTGGTGAGAAGGGCATGTTCTACATGAACTTTATTGTCAACGGAGTACGGGTAAACAAGTCAACCGGTAAGTTCACCAAGAAGGAAGCAAAGCTTGTAGAAGCGGTAGAAAAGAAGAAGCTTATGGAGGAGGGCGCATTATCTCCAAGAGAGAAGAGGGCAAGGCTTAAACTCTCGGAAGCGATCAAGAAGGTTTACGAAGAGAGATGGAAGCATAATAAGGATGGAGGTAAATCACGTAGAAATGCTGAAATCATCATGGAGCAAATCGGAGATATGTCTATAGGTCGAATTGACGAAGATGTTGTGGCAAAACTTATAGCTAAACTCGAAACAAGAGGAATTAAGGATGCAACGTTAAACAGATTCTTGGCATCACTTAAAACCGTACTTAGGCACAACAAGCAGGCGTGGGATCATATCAAACTCAGAAAGGAGCCTAAAGGTAGGATAAGGGTTTTAAGTCTGCAAGAGGAGAGGGTGGCAATTAGCCTGTTAAGGGATACTGACCATAAAAGACGGAGGTCATTTTATCAGGTTGCCGACTTAGTTGAGGTGCTGATAGATACCGGTTGTCGGCTATCTGAGATACTGAATCTTAAATACAGGGATGTTGATTTCGATTCTGGGCTGATCTCCATATGGGAGAACAAGGGTGATAAACCTCGTAGTATGCCTATGACTGCCCGAGTAAGATCCATATTCAAAGCACGAATGGTAGATAATCCGGTTAAGCCTTTTAGGTTGTGCGTCAGTCAGGCAGAAAAGGCATGGCGATGGGTTCGTTCACAGATGAAGTTGGATAACGATGAAGAGTTCGTTTTACATGCATTACGGCATACCTGCGCGTCCAGGCTGGTTAATGCAGGTATAGACCTATACGTAGTTAAAGAGTGGTTGGGACATAGCAGTATTCAGGTTACCGAGAAGTATGCACACTTGAACCCGAACAAGCTGAAGCTTGCCGTAAATGTTCTAGACAAGTATGATGTAACCATGCTAAATGATAGTAATTAAATGCTGTATAATAGTCGCGAAAGTTGTCGCAAAGTGGATAAGATATTACAGGATATACAGCATTTCATAATATCTAACATGCTGATAATAGTGGATAAATGTATGTTGTGTTGCCACTTAAAATCCCTCGGCCGCAAGGCTGTACCGGTTCGATTCCGGTCCCGGGCACC
>CALMWN010000086.1 GCA_937873555.1 uncultured Clostridia bacterium | reverse complement strand
ATCCGGGTTTCAGGACGAAGTATATAAAATGAGACAGAAAATACATGACTGGAAAAAAGAATTCAAGGGAAATTACAACCAGAATGATTTTGACAAGGCAGTAGAGGATTTTACGGTAAAGGCCGAAAAACTTGCTAAAAATGTAGCCACAACCACATTTGGGATTGTAGACAAGATGGTGGATTATGTAAGCAGCTTTGTGGATACAAATTCATTCAACATATTCGGGAGCTTCAAGGTGGAGGACAGAAGTTTTGAAGCTGCTGCTTCCGAGGGAATGGATCTTTATGTAGAAGGGGCAAACGGCTCAATGTTTGTCAAAAGGCACTCGGAGAATAAGATAATCATCAAATCCCGTGTAAGGAGCCAACTGGACAATGCAGACAGTGTACTGCTCTTCGACGCCGCAGGTCCGGCTGTCGCACTCAAGCTCAACAGACAGGGTAATATAAGTGTGTCACATGAAATATACATTCCTGAATTGAAGTTTAAGAGCATCAAGCTTGAAACCTCCAATGGAAGGATTTACGTTGAGGGTTCGCTGTCCGAAGTCTTTGAGGGCATCACAAGAAACAGCCACATTGAACTTATGGGTGTTGACAGTGAGAAGGTCAGAATAAGCACAAAGAATGCAAGAATCCAGGTGAGCCATACAATTGGAAGGGAGATTGATATAGACACCAGTAACTCTCTTATTGACATAAAGCACATAAAGGCTGAAAAGATCAGGGCGTTTACCAAGAATGGGAGGATTCTGCTTGAAAACGTTCAGAACATTGAAGGCAGCAACGACATGCAGGTGGAATTAAGCACAGCAAACGGTGGAATCAAGGTAAACATGAACGACATGGACAATAAGGGATACAAGGTTAAAGCCAGGACTACAAACGGAGGTATCAACCTCCTGATTCCCGATATGGTTTATTCCAATGTAAGCAGGCAGGGAGCGGGAGTAAGCTTTGCTGAAGCTGAAAGCAAAGGTTTCGAGAGTGCGGCAGACAAGGTCAGGATCACGGCGGATACCGTCAATGGATTTATCGAAGTGGTAAAATGATATATGATATAAAAAGAGTATGGGATAATTCCCATACTCTTTTTGCAGACTATCACAATTTATATCCGTATATAAGTATAATAATTGCAAAAGCTTACATTGATGCAATTTAAGCGGAGGTAAAAACAATGAAGATAAAGGCAGGTTCGTATACACTTGCGGTAACTATGATTGCAAGCGGGATCATGATGCTGTTAAATACACTTAACGGGAACGATATTTTCAGGAACCTGTGGATATACAGTCCGTCAGTACTGATTCTTTTTGGTCTCGAAATAATAATATTGAACCTGGCATACATGAATAAGGAGAATTACAGGGTGGAAGTCAGCTCGGGAAGCGTTGTTTTCATTATAGTCGTTATTGTCATCTTTATGCTGGGTACTTCAAGAACAGAAATACGCAACCGGATGTTTGACAACTTTTTTTAATGCTACTCGGTAGCTTTCTTGCGTTTCAAATACAGCTGCCTTATTACCTTGTACACAATTATGCCGATTACCAGGCTTACAAGGAGCTCGACGGAATACCTGTGGATGACACCCGACATCTTTTTCCATCCGCTGCCCAGGTAATGCCCCGCAGTTACGAATGAAGCACACCAGATTATTGAGCCGATGAAATTGTATAATGCAAAAACTTTCAGATCGATCTTGTAAATTCCACTGAGGTAGGGGACAAAATGCCTTACACCCGCTACAAATCTTCCAAGCAGGTATAAAAGCTTTTGATATTTTTCAAATTTTTTCTCGGCATTGGAGAGTCTTTCAGCGGTTAACAGCACGTACTTCCCGTATTTTAGGAGAAACTCCCGTCCGAGGTATTTTCCTATCATATAGGCCCCGATAGATCCGAGATTTGTGCCGACAACTGCGAAAATAAGTGCCTGATAATAGTTCATATTACCGCTCCAGGTTTGGAACCCTACGAAAATCATCAGTGTTTCTCCGGGAATAGGTATACAGATAAATTCCAGCAAGAGAGCCACCATCAGGCCTACGTAACCATATTGTTGAATTAATGATATACCAAGTTTTCTAATTGACATTTCTTCTCCCTTTAGCGGTGTTTCAAGTGAAATCAAAAAATGCCGTAACAAGTCCAATAGTAATTATCAATGTACACAGCGTGATTAGAATTTGCTAGTGCCATTTCACAAAATTTATTTCCAGAAATAAATTTTGCTTTCGGCAGGTTTTATCGGATGTGCTTTTTAACATTTTAAAACTAGAAATTTGTTATGTTGAAAAGCACTAGCTGCGTAATAACTATGATATCACATATGATAGAAGTATTGCTATATTTTATTTTACCATTTTATCTAATGCTACTTTGTTACAACATTAATTTATGGAAATTTTGCAGTGTAAATTATTTGTGTATAAACCCTCATCCCCGGCCCTTCTCACTATTGGGAGAAGGGAACCATGGCAAAGTAGTACTAAAGACAAAAAGACAAGTTGATTATGGATTAAAGAATGATTATGTGGTATAATATTTCTCCGTGATATAGAGTTTATATTGAATACGCGAAAAATTTTACATTAATAAACTGCCCTTGAACCATGTGCAGTTTATGCATCAAAAAGGTCCTTTGCGTATTCAATGAATTAAGGTAAATATTTTACGATATCAAAATAAAGATTGTAATATGTTTATCGTAAAATATATAACTAAGAGGTGTAAAATGTTTGACAAACTGGAAGTGGCAGAAAACAGGTATGAGGAAATTAATCATAAATTGAGCGACCCTTCAGTCATTGGAAATCAGGACATGTACAGGAAGCTTATGAAAGAGCATTCGGAACTTGAAGAGGTTGTGATGAAGTTCCGTGAATACAAAAGTGCCGCTCGGGATATATCGGATGCTAAAGAGCTCCTCCAGGATAAGCTGGACAAGGAATTCCGTGAATTGGTGGAAATGGAACTGAAGGAGTCCGAAGAAAAGCTGGAAGGTATAAAAAAGGAGCTGAAGATACTTCTGCTGCCAAGGGATCCGAACGATGACAGAAGCGTCATAGTTGAGATACGCGGAGGTGCAGGCGGGGAAGAAGCTGCACTTTTTTCAGGAGTACTCTTCAGGATGTATACACGTTACGCGGAGAGGAAACGCTGGAAAGTGGAGATACTCGATTCCAACCCCACTGAACTTGGTGGATTCAAGGAGGTTGTTTTTGAGATAGATGCCCATGGAGCGTACAGCAAATTGAAATTTGAGAGTGGAGTCCACAGGGTCCAGAGGGTTCCGTCTACGGAAGCGAGCGGGAGGATTCACACCTCTACGGTCACTGTGGCAGTTCTTCCGGAGGTCGATGAAGTTGAAGTCGACATCAACCCGGCAGACCTTCAGATTGATACGTACCGCGCCAGTGGTGCAGGTGGACAGCATGTCAACAAGACCGAATCGGCCATCAGAATTACTCATGTGCCTTCAGGCATAGTCGTTGCGTGCCAGGATGAAAGATCACAGCACAAGAACAGGGATAAGGCCATGAAGGTGCTAAGATCAAAGCTTTTTGAACTTGCACAGGAACAGCAGAATTCTGAAGTCGCCCAGGAGAGAAAGAGCCAGGTAGGGACGGGTGACAGAAGCGAGAGGATAAGAACGTACAATTACCCCCAGGGCAGGGTTACAGACCACAGGATAGGCCTTACGCTTTATAAGATCAATGAAATACTCGATGGTGACCTGGATGAGGTAATCGATGCCCTAATAACTACCGACCAGAGTGAAAAACTGGGAAGCGGCGGAGATGACGAGGAATAATTCCAATGCCGGATAAAATTCAGCTTTAAAGTTTACCCACAAAGTATATATGGCTTCCCCTATGGAATACAATTAATTATGAAGCATTCATATGAAAATGAATAGGGGAGTAAAGTGGGATATTTGATTGAGGTTGCATTGATAGGCCTTGTCTCTGGGATTATTGGAACGGGTACCGGAGGATTGATGGCCTTTTTTATTAAAAACATCAGCAGACGTATTCTCGGGTTCATATTGGAATTCTCGGCAGGACTCATGACTGCCGTGGTATGCTTCGAGCTTCTTCCCGAGGCGTTTGACATAGGAGGGACAGCACTTACCCTCTCAGGCTTTGCGGCTGGGGTTGCAATAATAATTCTGACTGAAAACTACCTGGAGAAGCAAGGATTTTTCAGGAAAAAATATGGGGATACCAACCTTTTGCGGGCCGGTATCATCACTGCAATAGGAATTGCGCTGCATAATTTCCCGGAGGGCTTTGCGGTCGGTTCGGGGTTTCAGGCCTCTGTCAGTCTGGGTGTGACACTTACCGGAGTGATAGCAATTCATGACATTCCGGAAGGCATAGCTATGGCGCTTCCTATGAGGGCTGGCGGGTTTTCACGGCTCAAGGCCTTTCTCCTGACGGTATTGTCAGGTGTTCCGATGGGCTTTGGCGCTCTGCTGGGAGCAATACTCGGAGAGATCTCCGGACAGTTTACAGCCGCCTGCCTTGGCTTTGCCGGTGGAGCGATGATATACATCGTATGCGGTGAGTTAATCCCGGCATCAAAAAAACTCTATGCCGGCAGACTGCCATCTCTGGGGAATGTAGCGGGGATAATTTGTGGCATAATAATTTCAATGTACAATTAGTTTCGATGTACTATTAGTGATTTTTAACATGGATTTTTTATTTTATTCCAATTTATACGGGTGAAAAGTATTGAAAACAGAAATCATAGAATTGGACATGCATTGCATGGATATGGACAAGCTGCGGCATGCGGCTGAGGTTTTAAAGGGCGGAGGGCTGGTAGCATTTCCTACGGAAACGGTATACGGCCTTGGCGCCGATGCTTTGAATGAGACTGCGGTAAGAGGTATTTTTGAGGCGAAGGGCAGACCTTCGGACAATCCATTGATTGTGCATATTTCAGATAAAAATGATGTTGACTGCCTGGTAAAGGAAATACCTTCCGAAGCCGGGCTGTTAATGGATGAGTTCTGGCCGGGGCCGCTTACCCTTGTTATGTATAAATCACCTGCAGTGCCTTCTATAATTTCTGCAGGACTGGATACGGTAGCCATACGCATGCCTTCACATCCGGTAGCTGCAGCCCTCATACGGGAATCCGGGCTTCCCATAGCCGCCCCCAGCGCAAATACTTCGGGACGCCCCAGTCCGACCATAGTCAGACATGTAATTGAAGACCTTTCAGGCAGGGTCGATATAATCATTGATGCAGGACCGGCCAATGTCGGACTGGAGTCAACTGTTCTTGACGTAACCGTAACTCCGCCGTTAATTTTAAGACCGGGCGGAATAACCCGGGAGCAGCTTGAAGGAGTGATACATGGTGTCGGAATTGATCCGGCCTTATCTGCCAGGCACAGCGGGAATCTTAAACCTAAGTCTCCGGGTATGAAATACAGGCACTATTCTCCAAAGGCAGAGATGATATTGATTGTAGGCGGACTTCAGGACGTTGTCGGCAAGATTAGGAATCTGGCCGTTGACTACCGGGACAAGGGCAGAACAGTAGGCATACTTGCCACTGAACAGACAAAGGAGTATTACAGGGATTTTAAAGTCATTTCTTCCGGTGACAGGCAAAGGCCTGAAACTATTGCGTCCAATTTGTTCAGGTATTTGAGGGAGTTTGACAGCATGGGGGTTGACCTGATCCTGGCCGAGGGAATTGAAAGCGTCGGAATAGGACTGGCAGTAATGAACAGAATGAGCAAGGCTGCCGGTTATAACATAATAAAGGCATGAAACAGATTATAAAAGTAATATGAGGATTGGTAATGATGAAAAAAATATTGTTCATCTGTACTGGAAATACTTGCAGGAGTGCGATGGCAGAGGGGATCTTCAATGCTCTGATGAAACAGGCGGAAGGCTTGAATGGCAATTATGAGGCTGCCTCGGCCGGGATTGCCGCAGTTGAAGGTTGCCTTGCAAGCACAAATGCCATAAAAGTGCTAAGAGAAGAATGGGGCATAGATTTAAGCCGCCACCTTTCAAAGGGAGTAGTTAGGGAGGACATTTATACCTCTGAATTGATACTTGTAATGACGAGGGAACATAAGAAAATGCTGATTTCTCTATTTCCTGAAGCTGCCGGCAGGATTTTTACATTGAAGGAATTTGCTGCAGGCTATGAGCAGGACCCTGGCCGGCAGGAATATGATTACACCCTTGATGTATCCGACCCTTACGGCATGAATGAGAAGGGATACAAAAAATGTGCCGAAGAATTACGGCTGGCAATAGGAAAAGTTATGGAGAGGCTTATCAAAAATCAAGGGACAGAGAAATAAAAATATCCCGGAAAACTCTGCCCGATAGTGTCCGTAGGGGGCTAATGCCAGATTTGCGCGAAGGAAACTTTTTTTGACACAAAGAATTGAATACTATAAAATAAAAGAGATGACTGCTTCAAGTTATATAATCATACAGGGAATGCTTAATTCTGATCAGTTTAAAAGGGATTCCCATACCTATAAATGAGGGGGATGCATAATGATTGCCATTGGAAGCGACCATGCAGGCTACAGTCTGAAAATCGAAATTTTGAAGTACCTGGATGAAAACGGGTACAAGTATAAAGATCTTGGCACATGTGATACAAAGTCTGTTGATTACCCGGATTTTGGACTGGCTGTTGCAGAGGCGGTAAGAAACGGGGAATGTGAAAGAGGAATAATAATCTGCGGTACGGGTATCGGTATTTCAATATCTGCAAACAAAGTGCCCGGAATACGCGCTGCACTTTGTACCGATAGTTATATGGCGAAGATGAGCAGACAGCACAATGATGCAAATGTGCTTGCTTTGGGCGAAAGAGTACTGGGACCGGGAGTAGCAACAGATATAGTCGATACATGGCTGAAAACCGAGTTTCTTGGAGGAAGGCACAAAAACAGAATAGATAAGATTTCCGATATCGAAAGAAAATATATAAAATAAGCGAGGGATTTTGTTAATGCAAAATGTTTTTGTTTTTGATCATCCGCTGATACAACACAAGATTTCACTGCTAAGGGATAAGAATACCAATACCAAGGAATTCAGGGAGCTTGTGTCGGAAATTGCAATGCTTATGGGCTATGAAGTTACCAGGAATATGCCCTTGAAGGAAGTTGAGATTGAGACCCCGGTCGGAATAGCAAAAACCAAGATCATTTCAGGGAAGAAACTTGGTATTGTTCCTATCTTAAGAGCCGGACTGGGTATGGTTGACGGTATGTTAAGGCTGCTGCCGATGGCCAAGGTCGGGCATATAGGTTTATATAGAAATCCTGAAACACTGCAGCCGGTTGAGTATTACTGCAAACTCCCTGTAGATGCGGATGAAAGGGAAATGGTAGTTTTAGACCCGATGCTTGCAACAGGAGGTTCCGCTTCTGCTGCCATAAAGTTCATTAAAGCAAGAGGTGTAAGCAGTATAAAGCTTATGTGCCTTATCGCTGCGCCGGAAGGCATCAGCAGAATCAACAAGGATCATCCTGATGTTGAGGTCTACTGCGCTGCAGTCGATGAAAGGTTGAACGACCATGCATACATAGTCCCCGGGCTTGGTGATGCGGGTGACAGACTGTTTGGTACAAAATAAAACCGGTCCTTTTTATATGAAGGCATCCTTAATAAGGTGAACCGGTATTGCCGGACGAGAAGAAAATGTGCTCATAACAATGATTTTGGGGGTATATTATGAGGCCTTCATGGGACGAATATTTCATGGAAATCGTTGAATTGATAAAAAGCAGATCCACCTGCATCAGACGCCAGGTAGGTGCCTTGATTGTAAAAGATAAAAGGATACTTGCTACTGGCTACAACGGTGCCCCGATGGGGTGTAAACACTGTTCGGAAATAGGCTGCCTGCGTGAAGAACTTAATATTCCATCAGGTCAAAGGCATGAGCTTTGCAGGGCGATACATGCCGAACAGAATGCCGTTGTACAGGCTGCATATTCAGGTACAAGCGTTAAGGACGGCATAATGTATGTTACTCACCAGCCCTGTGTGTTGTGTGCAAAGATGGCTATCAATGCAGGCATAAAGAAAATCATATTCAAAGGTGATTACCCTGACGAACTGGCAATGGAGCTGCTGAAAGAAGCCGGAATAAGAGTGGTAAAGTTTTAGAGGGTATATACCGTATTTTGGTGGTTATAATTAAAGATATTAATTGCAGGAGATTGTACTGGGCTTAAGCCGGAAACAATCTCTTCAATTTCAATACCAAAGAGGGTGTTCTTTAGTGTTTATTTACGAATATTTCATATCCTTTGTTCTGGCTTTCATCATTGCATTTTCCGCGACACCTGTTGCAAAGAAGCTTGCTTTTAAAATAGGTGCCGTCGACATTCCCAAGGATAACAGGAGAATGCATAAAAAGCCGATTGCACGCCTGGGAGGGCTGGCAATAATTGTCGCGTTTTTTATTGCTGTTTTGTTCAACACGGTAGGAGCGGTGTTCGGAAAGGCCGGTCTCTTCACACCGGACAAGCAGCTTCTCGGACTTGTTGCAGGAGCGATAATCACCGTTGCGGTAGGTATTGTTGATGATGTTAAACAGCTAGGCGCCAAAACCAAGCTGGTGTTTCAGATTCTTGCGGCGCTTGCGGTTGTCATTTCAGGAACCAGGATTGTAAATGTCACCAATCCGTTCTCTCATGATGGGGTTTCGGTGTTGAACCTATATATATCATACCCCCTGACAATATTCTGGATTGTGGGGATCACAAATGCAATAAACCTTATAGACGGACTTGACGGCCTGGCTGCTGGCGTGTCTTCCATTGCCTCGCTTTCCCTGTTCTTTGTTTCCGTCATAATGGGTGACTTTGATACGGCTGTTATCACTGCCATACTTGCGGGTTCAACTTTGGGTTTTCTCCCGTATAATTTCAATCCTGCAAAAATATTCATGGGAGATACGGGAGCGACATTCCTGGGCTTTACCCTCGGAGTCATTTCCATACAGGGCACTCTCAAATCATACACTGCCATAGCCATTGCGATACCTTTACTTGTATTGGGACTTCCTTTGTTTGATACACTCTTCGCAATCCTAAGAAGGCTGCTGACAGGCAAGCCAATAATGGAGGCTGACAGGGGGCATCTGCACCACCGTTTGATTGATATGGGACTTAGCCACAAGCAGTCCGTGGTTGTAATGTATACTGCAAGCGGGGCTTTGGGTCTATGTGCCATAGTCCTGGCGGATAAGGGAGCTCTAAGTGCCATAGTACTTGTAATTGCAGTTTCCGTATTTGTTATAACAGGTGCACGCTATATGAGTGAAATCGGTGATGATGCTGATACTGCCGGAAACACTGCAGCGCAGGAAGAAAATGACCATAAGGTCATACACGAGGTAAAGGAAGTAAAAATTAACAACGAAGGATTAAAATAAGGGGAACAAAATAGTGAAAAAGATTAAAGCAATAACCGTTTTCGGTACAAGGCCCGAGGCAGTAAAAATGGCACCGCTGGTGCAGGAATTTAAAAACCATCCTCAAATCGAATCTCTTGTCTGTGTGACAGCACAACACAGGCAGATGCTGGACCAGGTACTGGAAATATTCAAGATAACTCCTGATTTTGACTTGAATATCATGCAGGAAAGGCAGACTCTTGTAGGTATTACTACAAGGGCACTGGAAGGCTTGAGTTCTGTTTTTGAAAAGGTCAGACCCGACATTGTTCTTGTTCACGGCGATACCACCACAACTTTTGTAGGAAGTCTTGCTGCATTTTACAATAAAATCAGCGTAGGGCATGTGGAGGCAGGCTTAAGGACTTTCGACAAATACTTTCCATATCCTGAGGAAATAAACAGGAAACTGACGGGAGCTCTTGCGGATTTGCATTTTGCGCCTACATCAATAAGCAAGGAGAATTTGTTGAATGAAGGTGTCAAAAGGGATAAAATTTACATAACGGGAAACACAGCCATTGATGCTCTGAAAACGACAGTCGGGAAGGATTATGTTTTTCAGAATGAAGTTCTTCAGAAAATCGATTACTCCGGCAAAAGGGTAATTGCTGTGACGGCACACCGCAGAGAAAATCTGGGTGATCCGTTGAAGAGCATCTGCATGTCTTTGAAGCATATTGCCGACAGCTACAAGGATGTGGAGATAGTTTACCCGGTGCATCTGAATCCTGCAGTCCAGGAGGTTGCAAAGAGCATACTGGGAGGCCATCCGCAGGTTCATCTGATTAACCCGCCTGATGCGCAGGAATTCGCATGCCTGATGGACAAGTCATATTTCATTATGACTGATTCGGGTGGGATACAGGAGGAAGCTCCTTCACTTGGAAAGCCTGTACTGGTACTGCGTAATGAAACGGAAAGACCGGAAGGGGTAACAGCAGGGACTCTGAAGCTGGCGGGAACAAATGAAGATAAAATCATACCTCTGGCTGTTGAATTGC
Source organism: uncultured Clostridia bacterium (assembly GCA_937873555.1). Classification (GTDB taxonomy): domain Bacteria; phylum Bacillota; class Clostridia; order Acetivibrionales; family CALMWN01; genus CALMWN01. Next base: position 2,968 of record CALMWN010000086.1, on the reverse strand, counting down.
TTGACAACGCTCAGGAATACAACAGGATGTCAAAAGCAGCCAATCCATACGGAGACGGCAGGGCATCCGAAAGGATCGCGAAAGCTCTGCTTTATGAGTTCGGCTTATCTAAGGAAAAACCTGAAGAGTTTGGACTATAAGATTGAAAAGGATTTGTTGAAACATAAAAGCGGGGATTCGGATCCCCGCTTTTATCAATGCTTTTGCGTGTTTTCTGTCGCAGGATTTGCACCGGTTCCGCTGTTTCCTGGCTGGCCGGAGGTGTTCTGCTGCTGAACGTTTCCAGTTGCACTGCCTGTGCCGGCTTCGGCCTTGTCAAATTTGTCTCTTAATATTACAATATCAACACTCCTGTTTTGTGCCTTATTAGCTTCGGAGGTATTGGGCGAGTTCGGACGGAACTCTCCGTAGCCTACTGATGATATGGTTGTTGGATCAATTCCCACACTATCGACCAGGATACGGAGGAGATTTGTTGCCCTGGCTGAGGACAACTCCCAGTTTGAAGGGAACTGTGCCGTCCTGATGGGGTCATTATCGGTGTGCCCCTCAATTCTTATCTGTTTTCCCGGTATGGCAAGCAATACCTCCCTGCCTATCCTTTCCACTATCTGCCTTGACCCCGGCTCTATGTCTGCGCTTCCGCTTTTAAAAAGGAGTTGTGCTGTTATGGAAATCAAAATGCCGCGCTCCTGCATCGACACATTTACGTTACCTTTAAGATTATTCTTGTCGATAAGTTCATTCACCTTTTCCTCAAGTTCCTCCATCTGCTGCTCCTCCAGCTTGGATGGGACTACAGAGGTCTGCATATTCGCTTCTCCGATAGATATGAGAGCATTGGTGGATCCGATGGTTCCTATACGTGAAGCTGCGGATGTGTCACCTAGTGCTGCCCTCAAAGAATCAGCCAGCTGGTTGAACTTGGCAACATCAACCTGGCTCATGGCGTAAAGAACTATGAAGAATATGAGCAGCAGGTTCATGAGATCGGCATATGTCAAAAGCCAACGTTCGGCAGTATCCTTTACAATTTTTGCTTTTGGCTGTGGAGCCGGCATATGTTATCCCTCCGCTTCCTCTTGCGCATCCTGCTTGCCGCCCTTGCCGCTTAACTTTTCCAAAAGCGCGAGATTTAACTTTTCACGGATGATCCTTGGGTTTTCTCCTGCTTGTATTGAAAGCAGACCTTCAATTACCAGGTCATTTATCATTTTTTCACTCTCTGCTTTGGATTTTATGCGGCCTGCCATAGGGATGTACAACAGGTTTGCAAAACCAACGCCCATCATGGTTGCAATAAAGGCGGTAGAAATCTTTGGTCCCAGTGTAGCGGGGTCTTCCATGTTTGCAAGGATACTGATCATACCCATAACAGTACCCAAAACCCCCATAGTAGGCGAGTATCCACCTGCCGCTTCGAATATCTTTGCACCTGATTCATGAATACTCTCGTGAAGAATAGTTTCCCTGATCAATATGTCCTTAATTACCTCTGTCTCTATTCCGTCTACTACAAGAGCCAAACCTTTGCGGATAAGATCGTTTTCATTTGTCTGTGCATCCTGTTCAAGACTTAAAAGGCCGTCTTTACGTGCTTTTTCGGATAACTCGGCCAGCTGGTTGATTATAAGAACAGGGTCGGATTCCTTCTGTGTATAAATGGTGTTAAGAGAAGAAATGATTTTTTTCAATTCCGACATGGGGAAAGAGAGCAGAACACATCCGATTGTGCCCCCAATAACTATGAAAATAGGGGAGGGTGCAACAAGCTTTGAGAAGATACCCTCTTCCATTTTATATCCGATGAGTATCATTACAATTCCGAACAAAGAACCTACTACTGCAAAAACATCCAGCTTCGAAGATTTTGGCATTATATCCACTCCTACATGACTTTACTCATTAGTAAATTTGGTATTGATTTAGGTAAATAACTGTGATACTATTACTCGTATATATTTTTTCCCAAGCCCATACAGCATAAAAACAAGCTTGATATGGGCAAGCTGAATAATAGCGTTACTCATAATTTGATTATCGGCAATAAGACTGAATGACTTTAACGTTTTGAAGCAAATCTTTTCGAGATTTTGAAAACAACATCGAAAGCCATTTCAGGTATTCACATATAGGGTATCAATGTAATTAAATGGTAATTTTATTTTTAGTTAAATTATGAGGTTAAAGGATATTGTTAAAAAATAAACTAGAGCTTTTTATAGCAAAAAGAGTGTTAATTTTCTTTGTTATACTGGCGATATTAGATATGGTATTTATTAACCAAAGGTTCACTGCTTTTGCAGGACTGGCGCTTGGAACAATTTTAGGCCTGCTGCGGCTGGCCTTTATGGGTGCAACGTTTTCAAGGCTTCTGCTGCCTATGCAGAACCCGATAAGTGTAAGGAAAAGTATTGCAAGAAATATTACAAGCCAGGCTGTAACGGCTGTCATACTTTTTGCTTCGATAAAAATCAGCATTTGGTTCTTTATAGGGACAAGCATAGGAATTGTCCTTGTGCCGACCGTAGTTTTTATAAACAGCATTACAGAAGGTTTGGGAATAACACATAACAACTTTGAATGATGATTAAGTTGCCGAAAGAGAAGGTGCTTTTATGAATGATTTGAATAGTGAATTAAGCAGTTCTATGCTGCCTCACAAGATGTTTGATATTCCCTTCTTTGGATATAGCATACCTGTTACGGATACTGTTGTAACCATGTGGGTGATAATGGCGGTCTTAATTATTTTTGCCTATATATTCACCAGAAATATGAAACCGGTACCGGATGGAAAGCAAAACATTGCAGAGTCCATAGTGGAGCTTATAAACAATCTGGTTAAGGATGCCATAGGACACCATTGGAGGCCTTTTGCCCCATATCTCGGATCAATTCTGCTTTTCCTGCTGATAGCAAATGTTATCTCAATTTTTAATATAATTCCTAACTGGGAGCAGTTATA
>CALMWN010000085.1 GCA_937873555.1 uncultured Clostridia bacterium | reverse complement strand
AAAGCTTTATAATTTCGTTTTCTTCAAGCATTGAGCCTTTGACCTTCTTTATATTGTCCAAGTTTATCTTGATTTCTTCACAGCTATCCATACAACCATCCACATCCGGCAAATTCGATTTCATGGATAATTTCCCGAAAAAAAGGGAAATTTCATATGTTTAATATATATTATATTTTTATAATTACCGAATGTCAATTATAGGTAATGGACTTCAAGCTGCACCGCAAGCCGGCAGAAAAGCCCGTTACTGTTATTTACGTGTATTGTACAGGAATAATTCCGGATTCAAATCCCGGTTGCCACGCATGGTATTAATTGATATTATATCATGGAAGAATCAGCTTTAAGAGGGGATACTTTCTATGTGGTTGTATGTCATAATCTTCCTGATGTTGTCAGGTTTGTTATATATGAGTTTTGAAGCAAGGTGGCTGGAGGTCAAAAGGATATTTTTCTCAAAAAAGGCTGACTCATTGAAGGTTCTTCATTTGTCCGATATTCATATACACCGCCTTGAAGTCGATTATAAAAAAATCAAAAGCGCCATTGATTCTGAGAATCCGGATATCATTATCATGTCCGGAGATTATATAGAAAAGCCCGGACATGTTGAAAAATTTCTGGAATTTCTTGATTATATAAGAGGTACCCATAAAATATACTTTTGCTTTGGGAATCATGATTATGAGGCATTTGAAAAGAATGACAAATTATTGGAGGAATTCGCAGAAAGGATAGAAAAAAGAGGGATCGAGATATTGCACAACCGTTCCGCCTGTATTGAAAAAAACTCAAAAAAATATAATATTATCGGAATAGCAGACATAAGGTACTCACATCATGATATCGGGCAAGCCTTGGAAGATCGTTGTATTGATGCTGTAGCAAACATTGCTTTTTCACATAATCCCGATGTTGTACTGGAAATTCCCGAGGGAAAGGTTGATTACCTGTTTTGCGGCCATTTTCACGGGGGCCAGATATGGGCGCCCTTTGACCTTGAATTCAAGCTTCTCCGTGATGAGAAGCTCTGCAAGCTTGGAATAAAACGCGGTCTGCACAAAATTAACGGTATGAACCTGTATATAAGCAAAGGACTCGGCAATGTTTGCTTCCCGTTAAGATTCATGTCAAGACCTGAGATTACGGTATTTTATATGCCATAAAAGGAGAGAGACACTGCAATCCAGTGTCTCTCTCCTTTTATGATTGTCTAATTATTTCCCCAGGCGGCTTTCGAGTTTTTTCCTTTCTTCCTCGAAACCCGGTTTCCCGAGCAAAGCAAACATATTCTTCTTATAGGCTTCCACACCCGGTTGGTCAAAGGGGTTTACGCCGAGGAGATAGCCACTTATGCCGCATGCCTTTTCAAAGAAATAAACAAGACTGCCGAAATAATAATCACTAATCTCCGGTATCTTTAGCAGCAGGTTCGGTACTCCTCCGTCGGTATGCGCCAGCATTGTGCCTTCCATCGCTTTCCTGTTGACCAGGTCCAGATCCTTTCCGGCGAGGAAATTCAAACCGTCCACGTTATCCCTGTCCTGTTTTATCACAATGTTTTTTCTGGGCTTTTCAACGCTTAATACAGTCTCGAATATTATTCTCAATCCGTCCTGGATGTACTGACCCATTGAGTGCAAATCAGTGGTAAAATCGACTCCTGCAGGGAAAATTCCCTTCTGGTCCTTGCCTTCGCTTTCACCATACAACTGCTTCCACCATTCGGTGAAGTAATGCAGTGAAGGCTCGTAATTCACCATTATCTCTGCTGTTCTGCCTTTTCTGTACAAAGCATTCCTGACAGCCGCATATTTGTAGCAGTCATTATCCTTAATATCCGGATTGCTGTAAAGCTCAAATGCATCAGCAGCACCCTTCATCATGTTATCTATGTTTACTCCGCTCACAGCAATGGGAAGAAGGCCTACAGCCGTCAACACCGAATACCTTCCTCCAACATCGTCCGGAATTACGAAGGATTGATATTTTTCTTCATCGGCAAGTTTTTTCAGTGCACCTCTTGCCTTGTCGGTTGTCGCATAAATTCTTTCTCTTGCGCCATCTTTTCCATATTTGCCCTCCATATATTCCTTGAATATCCTGAAGGCAATAGCCGGTTCTGTTGTCGTTCCGGATTTGGATATCACATTTACCGAGATATCCTTGCCTTCAAGCAGCTCGAAAAGGTCCGAGATATATGTAGAGCTTATATTGTTCCCGACAAAATAAATTTCCGGAGTCCTGCGCTTTCCTTTCGGGAGATTGTTGTGGAAGGAATGCGACAAAGCTTCTATTGCAGCCCTTGCCCCAAGGTATGAACCTCCTATACCGATTACAACCAATGCATCTGAATCAGACTTGATTTTTTCCGCAGCAGCTTTTATCCTGGTAAACTCTTCTTTATCATAGTTTACAGGCAGCTCCACCCAACCGACAAAATCATTTCCCGGGCCGGTTTTTCCGTGCAGCATTGTATGTGCTGTTTTTACAAAACTATCCATGCATGTTATTTCTTCTTCTTTTATAAAAGTTGTCGCCCTTCTATAATCAAACTCAAGTTTCTTCATATATGTTCCCTCCACTATCATTATTTTGTCATATATTATACCAATTCCAGAGCGTTCAAACAAATTAATGTTCATAAATTTATATTTCATTTAACTTTTATTTTGCCGGATTTTTTACTCTTTTTTCAGATGGTTTTTCCGAAAGCACCCTGTCAATTTCATGCCTTAAGCTGCGGGCAAGTTCGCCGTTTTTTCCGATATACTCCAGCCCACTTTCCGTAAGCCTGTAGACACCCTTTTCTACCGGCTCGAACCAACCGTAATAATTTTTATTTATTATACTTGAAGTCTTTTCACATGCACCAATTTCCCTCAGCTGCCTTGTCGACAGCTGTCCTAACCTTTCAAGGCAGCAGGCTATGTAAAGTGCGTTCTCCCTGTAGGCGGTCACAAGCTTGGTTTTATTGCTCCCACCTGTGTTAAAATCTCCGGTGCGGCCGTCGAACTCATTCATTAGACCCTTTTTTTTGCTCTTATCAACCTTTCTTCCTTTTTCCCCGTTAAAAGGCGAAGGCTGAAAGACAACTTTCACTTCAATCCCATTTCTTGCGAAGGATACAGTAATCAAGCCCAGTTCAAGGCGCTTCAGCAGATGATTTATCCTCCTCCATCTTGAAGAACGCATCCCGCCTTTAGGCTTGGGCACTGCCACGTAAACAAGATCTGACATCCGCTGGCGGAGTGCAGCCTGCATGATGAGCTCCAGATTCATGCTGCATTTTAGTTCTATGATAACAAGCTCATCACCCTTGACCGCTGTTATATCGCAGTGTTTGACCTCACTTTTCACGCTGAAGCCCTGCTTCAATAAAAAATTACGTATAGGCTCGTAAAGATCCGTTTCATGTATTTTATCACCGCTATTTTTTTTCATAAGCTGCCTCTGGCTATATGAATAATCATTATCTTTCATAAATCGTCTACTATGAAGTTCCTTATCTTAGAACTCCACTTTCTTTCACCAATTCTACTGCTTTTCTTATTTTATCCTCCGGCTGAACCAGCGCCATACGCACAAAGCCTTCTCCCATTTCCCCGAAGCTGCTGCCCGGTACTACTATGACCCCGGTTTTTTCAAGCAGGTCGAAGGTAAATTCTACGGACGAGGTATAGGCAGGAGGGATTTTAGCCCATACAAACATCGTGGCAGGGGGCTTGTCCATATCCCAGCCTATTTCCTTAAAGCCGTCTATCAATAAATCCCTTCTTCTCTGGTAGGTTTCCACTGTCTGCGCCACACAGTCCTGAGGTCCTGTCAAGGCTGCAATAGCTGCCCTTTGCACAGGAAGGAACGTCCCATAATCAAGGTGGGATTTTAAATTTGACAGCTGCCCGATTATCTTTCTGTTGCCCAAAGCGAAAGCGATCCTGCAGCCCGGCATATTGTATGATTTGGAAAGCGAATTGAATTCCACACCCACATCCCTGGCTCCCGGGAAGCTCAAAAAGCTCCCCAGCCTGACACCGTCAAACGCCAGCTCGCAATATGCATTATCATGCACTACGGCAATATCATACTTTTTCGCAAACCATACAAGCTTTTCATAGAATTCCGGAGGTGCAACGGCTGTTACAGGATTATTTGGGTATGATACTACTATAAGCTTCGCATTATGTGCCGTTGACGGATCTATGGCATCCAGATCCATAATAAAATTGTTCTGTTTCAGCAGTGGTATCCTAAAGAGCCTGGCACAAGCTATTGATGGCCCAACACTGAATATGGGATAACCAGGGTCGGGAACCATTACCATTTCGCCAGGGTCTGCCAGTGTAAGTCCGATATGAGCCAGTCCGTCCTGCGAACCCGCCATTGAAAGCACTTCGTCCCTCTCGAGCTTCACTCCGAATCTGTTATCATACCATTCAATCACGGTGTCGGTAAGTTCCGGTATATCTTTTACCGCATACCGGTAGTTTTCAGGCTTGCCTGTTTCCTCCTGCATTGTTTTTATTACATGGGGTGCCGGAGGCATATCGGGCGTCCCTATGCTGAAATTTATCACGGTCCTGCCGCTGGCGGCCATTTCATTTTTTTTGTTTTCAAGCTGTGAGAATATTGCGGATGCCAGTCCATCCATCCTTTTTGAAAATTTCATGTTCATCACCGGTTATTCGTAAAATGATAATGTAATAAATCTTTACTCATTAAAAATAAATTATATCAATAAATGTCTCCCAAGCCAATAAGTTTAAAAAAAGGAGACGGTTAAACCGTCCCCTTCGTGTTTCATACCTTGAATCTGTAACCGGCTCCCCAGACAGTTTCTATATACTGGGGGTTGGAGGTGTCAAGCTCGATCTTCTCCCTTATTCTTTTGACATGTACCGTTACAGTTGCGATATCCCCAAAGGAGTCCATTCCCCATATCCTTTCAAAAAGCTCATCCTTGGTAAATACCCTGTTTGGATTCATCGCAAGGAAGGATAACAGTTCAAACTCCTTGGGAGTGAATACTACTTCCGATCCATTTACATAAATCCGCCTTGATGCCTTATCGATACTTAAACCCCTTATATTGATGACGTCATCTTTATATTCCTTGCTCCCTACAAGTCTGTCATACCTTGATATATGTGCTTTTACCCTGGCGACAAGCTCACTTGGGCTGAAAGGTTTGGTAATATAATCATCAGCTCCCAGTCCGAATCCCCTTATTTTGTCAATATCCTCCTTTTTGGCTGAAACCATAAGGATAGGAATATTTTTTTCATTCCGTATCATTTTGCATATTTCAAAACCATCTATCCTGGGAAGCATCAAATCAAGCAGGATAAGGTCAAAGTCCTCTCTCCTGACCCTTTTAAGGCCTGAATCCCCATCATTTTCAATACTTACGGAAAATCCGTTTATCTCAAGGTAATCCCGCTCAAGTTCGGCAATACTGGTCTCATCCTCAATAATCAGAATTTTTTTCAAAACAACACCACCTCTATCTTATAGATAACCAAATTTAAAAGTGATTTTATCCAGCAATGAAATCACCCCTTCCACAGGTGATTTCCTATCTGAAAATCACTAAGTTTAAATTTGGTTATCTTTAACCCGTACTTATTTATCCAGGGTATCGTCTTATGCCTTCCTCAGCGTAAAGAATATACGGGTACCCTTTCCAGATTCACTTTCAGCCCATATTTTCCCTTCATGCTCTTCTATTATCTGTTTGGCAATGGCAAGCCCAAGACCGCTTCCACCGGTGGACGTGTTTCTTGCCGGATCCGCCCTGTAAAACCTGTCAAATATAAACGGAAGTTCTGCCGTGTCAACACCCTGACCGTTGTCTTCCATGCAAACCTGTATCATGTCTCCAAACTCCCGAAGACTGATTTTTATGGAGCCGGTGTCCTTACCCATATATTTTACTGCATTCTCAGCAATATTTACAATAACCCGCTTCAGCTTTTCCCTGTCTGCTATCACCTGCACCTCACTGCCCAGGCTTGAATCGAGTATTATATCCACATTTCTCTTTTCTATATCCACAGTCAGCTCTTCAATACAATCTTCAAAGTAGCTTTTTATATTAATCTTCTCGAAATTGAAAGGAAGCTTTTTCAAGTCAAGCTTCGAAAACAGGAATAAATCTTCAATCAACCTGTCCATGTTATTTGCCTTTGAATATATTGTCCCGACATATTTGTCAAATTTCTCGGGAGTGTCGGCCACACCGTCCCTTATCCCTTCAATATAACCCTTGATTGCAGTAATTGGAGTTTTCAGGTCATGTGAAATATTTGATATGAGCTCCTTCCTGTTTTCTTCATATTGCAGCTGTAATTCAACCGATTCCTTAAGCTTCTTTCTCATTTCCTCAAAAGCAAGGCATAACTGACCTATTTCGTCCCGGGAACCAGCCTTTACTTCAAAATCAAGATTTCCCTCTTTTATCTGTTCAGTTCCCCGTCTTAACAACCTTAAAGGCTTTAAAATGCTTCTGGACACCAGGTAGGTCAATATGCCGTTTGTCAGAATGAGTATGACAATCATGGCATAGCCCAGCGCAGAAAAGTATTTTACCGCAAAGTCACTTATAGGCTTTACGTCAATCACTAAAAACGCTTTTCCGGGGGTTTTGTCGCTGAATGCAAATTCCTTTCCGAATACATTATAGGTCTTGTTGCCCACAAATATCGGGTTGTGCATATCCCCCCGGTCCCTTGTCCTGCTTCTGGTTCGTTCCCTTATATCAAAAGATGAGTTGGATATCTCATCCAATATTTCGGGCTTTTTCAGGAATTCAGAGGCATAAATCAGGTTGTCGCCTTTATATACAACTATTCCCGTACTCAGGATTTTCAACTTGTCGTCGAACTGATCAAGGTATTTTTTATCCTGAAGCTTGTCAGGAGCCTCCAAAGTTATCTGGTCAAATTCGGAAAAAAGTTCCTTTCCCCTGTCTGCAACAATTCTGAACAGGCTGGGCTCCAGTCCCTTTTGCGGAATTTTTCCCACAGTAAAATATAATATGATTAAGGCTGCTATGATTGTCAAGAGTGCAGGTATAACAAGCATAGCAAGATACGACAATATGAGTCTGAATTTGATGGACATAACCGCCTCCTATGGCTAAATGCCAGGTCTGAAACCTGTTAAGACAGAATCAGCCCGAGAAATCCAAAAATGTCACCCTTAGATATTTCAAAGCTTATATCCTGTATGCCTCTTTTGTTCCTGTATATTTTTGTAAGGCCTTTTACCTCGAGAACTGTTTCCATAAAGCCTCCATATAAAATTTGCTCGGCATCGAGCCTCGCAAAATTTTGTCTTCACATGTTGCAGACCATATGAAACAGGGACAATTTAACATTGTCCCTGCGATATAACCTTAGTTTTCACTGTTGGTCTTGCCGCCATCCTTGAAGTCTCCAAAACCTCTATGGCCTCCCGGAAATACGCGCCCCCTTGGGCCTTTATCATTCCTCGGATCGGCTGTTTTTACCTGCTTGCCTGTCAGGTTTACCTTGTCGGGAGTAGTGCTGTTTATATCCGTTACGCTCATATTGACCGATATTGCAACCGAGTGTTCCTTTCCTTCTGCATCCTTTCCGGTAATTACCACATCTGCCGTCTGGTTTTCTATGAAGTTATCCTTGTTGACCAGGGCATTGAAATCCACACTGTTGATGTTGATGTCACTCACAAGCTTTGGAGCATTTATATCAAGGTTAGCTCCGAAAAGCATCTGGCCCCTGTGCTGCATTTCTTTTCCGTTCAGGGCCCTTTTGACCGCCAGGGATGCAAGTGCATTCGCGAATGCGGGTATCTGACCGCTTGACAGCTGCATCGAGATCTCGCTTTTGCCGTCCGCCGTGCTTTGCATATTGACATAATCCTTAAGGTTTCCAACCAGTGCATCCAGCACCGCTTCACCGGCTTTGGCCGCTTCCACGTCGCGAACAGCTTCATTCTTGCCCGGTCCTTTTCGTATCATTTTATTGCCTTCGCCGGATACAAAATATGTATCACTGTCACTGTTTTTCATCACCGATTTTCCGTCCTGCCTGAACATTTCAATGGTCTTTTGTTGTGAACCTGCATCGATTGTTGTTTTTCTGCTCATTTCCCCGCTGTCTTTATTAGTCTTTACCAGGGTAGTCACATCAACCAGCTGGTTGTCATTGTCCTTTATATTTACCTCGAAGTTTCCGGTATAATTGGCAGCTTTGATTGAGTTTTTCACTGCAGTCTTATAGCTTTCATATCCTGATGCATTTGCCAATCCGGTAAATGCCGTAGTGACCAGAAGTACAGCACCGAGTGCAGCACTTACACCGGCAACCATTAGTTTCTGATTCATAAATCCCACTCTCCATAACATTAGTTTGCAGTTGTTGAGAACTTATCAACTTCCACATACTAATCTTAACTCTTATATATTAAATACAAATTAACCAATTATAAAAAAATTATAAACTTTTCAAATCTTCAATTTCTGCAGGTTTCAACTCCTCGTCTGTCTTTTCATTTGTTCCCAGGTTGATAATATATACTGCACTCAGAGCAAGGAGGCCTCCAAACACAGTAGACAGTTTCGGCTGCTCTCCAAGTGCCATCCAGCTGATAAGCACTGCGCTTGACGGTACAAGGAATGTCATGGTGCTGGCCTTGTTTGCACCGACTTTGCTGGAGGCATAAAAATATACCGTAGTCCCGAAGGTTGTCACAACAGCCGACAAATAAAACATGTTGAGCCAGAAGGCATATCCGGCATTCATTACATCAAAGACACCGAAGGGTAAGGCCAGTGCCAGGTCCATCAAAGCAGAAAACCCATAGACATAAAAACTGAATACCAGCGAGGAAATATTGTCTGCCTTATGGCTGGCAATGGTCAGTGCGGCCCACAATAGAGTAGACAGTAGGAAATAAATGTTTCCACTCATAAAGATTTTATCGGTGCTGATGTTCCAAATCTCGATAAGGAACATTCCTCCAATTAGCCCGAAGAAAAGACCCAGCCCTTCCCTGATCCTGATTTTCTGCCTGAAAAGCAGTGCTGAAAGCGTAAACGTAACAACCGGGTTCAAGGTAGTTACAAGCACTCCCCCTCCCCCTGCCAAACCGGTTCTAAGTCCCGAGAAAAACAGCTTGTTGTAAGCAACAAGGAAAACCGAACCTGCCGTTACAAGTAAAAATGACCTTCGGTCAAGCTTAAGCGGTTTCTTGATAAAAAACATCACAGGTATTAAAGATATGAAGGTAAAAAGAAATCTCCAGAAAATCAAGACCTCCGGTGCCGTGGTATTGGCTACCAGTTTGGCAGATGTCCAGCTTCCTCCCCATGTCAGCATAGCCAAAGCCATCAATATTAAAAATTTTATTGTTCCGTTAAGCTTTTTCATTTTTTATCCCCTTGTATCATGTGAAAATAGTGTTATTGGCAAATCCTCTGTATCCCTTCAATACCTCATCCATAACCCAGCTGGTCCGCACACCGCTTTCCCCTGTGCTGGGGCATCTGCCGGAGCCGTTCAATTCATTTACTATGCTTTGAATAAGAGGCTGCTGTATATGAACAGGGTTTTGCAAAGGGAATTCGGTTGTCCCTTCATTGGTTGTCAACAAAACCGGCTCGCTGCCGAAAGTCGAGAAGGCCAGTTTCCCCAAGCTCCCAACTATTTCATTCATTTCAAAATTGCTGAAACTGCTGAAGCACCACGTGCCTGCTCCCTGCACTCCCGATGAAAACATGAAGCTGGCGGTGACGATATCCTCCGCCTTGTACAGTCCGGCCTGATTTGAAGCCATTCCGCAAACTTCCTTTACAGGCCCTAAAATATAATCCATTATATCCAGTGTATGGGAAGCAACATCAAGGAATTTACCTCCGCCTGAAATCTCAGGCACAACTCTCCAGGGTAATTTCACACCTTCGGTTTCCTCTTTTAAGGGTTTCTGATACTGTGTTATGGTAACAAACCGCACACTTCCTATTGCACCGGCATTCACCAGTTCCCTGACCTTATTGAAGCGTTCCAGTCCACGCCTGTAATATGCAGTAAACAGAGGCACCTTTTCAATTCTGCAGCACTCTACCATTTCCCTGCATTCCATGTAATTCATCGCCATGGGCTTTTCGACATAGACAGGCTTCCCGGCCTTTGCCGTCCTTAAGGTATATTCCTTGTGGTAGGCCGGCGGAGTAGCTATGTAGACAGCATCAACGTCAGGATCATTAATAAGCTTATCCGCATCATCATACCACTTCGGCACATTATGGCGTTTTGCATAGTCCTCGGCCAGTGCTCCGTTCCTGCGCATCACCGCAACAAGAGATGAATTTTCCGCCTTTTGGAAGCCCGGACCGCTTTTCACCTCGGTAACATCACCGCAACCGATAATTCCCCAGCGTATAGTTTTCATAATATGAAATACTCCTTTATCCTTTTTTTATATTAATAATATCATGAAAAAACAGATAAATGAAATATTTATCTGTTTTAAAAAGGTGAACCTGATTTTGATTGATAAAACTTCAGCTCTTATGAATATACATCCGGCATATCTCTTTTAAATCAGCTGTTGGAATGCGAAAAGCTTAAAACATATTCCAAAAGATCCATCAAACTCTTTTTGCATTCCGAATTTTTAAAACCGCTTATCGAATGTTTGGCTTCACCTGCATATTTCTCTGCTTCCTCAAGCTTCACATTTCCCGTGCCCAAAGGGTCGTTGTCCATAAAGTCGTCCACTATCTGGTAGGTCATGCCGAATTTCATGCCGTAATTGCCCATCAAAGCCACACTTTGTTCCGAAACACCTGTGAGTTTTGCCCCCAGAGTACAGCAGGCACCCATAAGCAGTGCTGTTTTTCCATTAATCAACTCAAGATATTGTTCCCTCATACCCGGGAGATTTGGAGAGATCAACTGTCCAATCTCAACAATGCTCATTCTTTTTGTAACTTTCAAAATCAGCTGTGAAAATTCTTCAGGAAAAGTCCCGGATAAGATTGAAAATGCTCTGCTGTACAGGACGTCACCCGCGAGGACTGCCGTTTTACTGCCAAAAACCTTGTTCAGGGTTTTTTGGCCACGTCTTTCTTCATCACCGTCAATAATATCGTCATGGACGAGACTTGCCCCGTGTATCATTTCAATAGCCACCGCGAGTTTTATCAGTTTGCTCTTCTGTTTATTCATTTCAGCCTGGCTGCATGTACCGGCAGAAAGCAGGACCAGTGAAGGACGCAGGAGCTTTCCCGGGTTTTTGAAAAAATGTTCAAAGACTTCCTTAGTCAAGTCACTGCTTAAACTCTTTTCAACTTCCCTTAATTCCTGTCTCACAAGGCTCAGATCATCAGATATGGGTTTATATATTTCCTCTAGTTTTAACGTATTTATCACCACATAACTTTGTAATTATTAACACTCAGACTTAAGCTGTATTATATAGTATTACAAAAACAGCGTCAAGAATATCGTTAAACCGGTAAAAACCTTCGAAACCCCCAAACTTATTATTTTGGCTTGACGTTTAAATATTTATACATTAAAATATGCATAGAGCAATTTGTCGAATGAAATTCGATACTTGTAATTTCAGTTGATGATTGAATCCAGTACAAGTCAGATATACTACCCGAAAGCTTCCAGTGAAAAAACTGCAGTGTAGAAATGTCTGTAATTAATTACATGGTATACGGTTTATGTCTTTATAAATTATACCGGTTTCTATAAGTATGTTGAAAAATTAACATTTTGTAATCGGCTTATATCATTCATAAATCGTATAGATTGATGTTGACTGACATTGTTGTCATTATTTAATTACATAATCATTATTTAGTAAGGGGTTTTATCAGATGATTCCTACAGTAAGTAAAATACAGCTTTCGCAATACACTCTGCCTGTTTCAAAAGAAATAGGACTGGTTGAAAATATACTGCAAAATCTGGTTCACAGCCTTGCAATTGATGGTTCAAAAAGTAATACACTGGATTCCTACAAGCTGCCTGACAGAAACCTGTATGCAGCATTGATTCTGCTTACTTACAAATCTTTGAAAACAGAACCGGATGATGTTGTTAATTCCCAATTGGTGCAGCTTGCTTCAATAATGGAATTTATTCATTATGCCATTTTCATTCATAATGAAATAATGGATGATGAATTAGGGCAGACCAAATATGATTTCAACACCAAAAACAGGATATCAGTACTCATTGGAGATATTTTATATACCCAGGCATTCTTTTCCGCATCACTATCCTTGCCCGGACATTTAAGCCAGGTTATTTCCAACCTGACTCAAAACATGTGCCTGGCTGAAATAAAAGAGGAAATGTATAATGATGCTCAATTTTCCCTGGAAAAATATCTTGAAATAGCCAGAGAGAAAACTGCTGTTTTCTTTGGCGCATGTAGCCGCATTGCCTCCAGCCTGGCTACCTCCGATGAAAATATTATAAAGGAATTTGAAAAATTCGGATTAAATCTGGGAATGATTTTCCAATATAAGCTGGACAGCAGTTTTAAGCATAAAGCAACACCCGAGTTTTTAGACTCAAATATCCTAAACTCTTTTATATCTGAAGCAAAGACTTCAATCGATTTCCTCGGAGATTCCGTATATAAAGAAAATCTGCTGGAGCTTGTTAACTATATTTCCAATTTTTAACTTCGAATGCCGGGATAATGGGGGACGGTTCTGCAGATTCCATAATGGAATCTGCAGAACCGTCCCCCCTTATTACTACTTTAAGAACAATGAAGCCATTTGCATGGTCCAGTCTGTTACCGGTCCCGGATAAATTCCCATTACCAGCGTTACCACTGCCGAAACCGCCATTACAAGCTTCAATGGCACGGAAGTGATGATAGAGGTTGTTTCCTTTGCCTCCCCTACCAGCATGACTCTAATAACCATTATATAATAGTATATTGCAATTATACTTGTACCAATTGCAAGGAACGCCAGCCACAGATACCCTTGCCTTATTGCTTCGGCAAACAGATAAAATTTACCGACAAAACCCGCAGCCGGAGGAATCCCTGCAAGAGACAGCAAGCTTAAAAGCAGGATTGCACTTGCAAAAGGAGATCGCTTCCACAAGCCTGAAAAACTGCTGATTTCATCACTGCCTGTATGATTCGTTACAGCTATGACGGCTGCAAAAGCACCGATATTTGCAAAGAGGTAAAGCAGAAGATAAAACATCATAGCTCCCAATCCGCTTCTGGTAAAGGCAATTATTCCAAGCAGTATATATCCGGCATGAGCTATGCTGGAATAGGCAAGCATCCTTTTAATATTGCTTTGCGGTATGGCCGTAAGGTTGCCGACAAGCATGGTAAGTGATGCCAGGACTACCACAATTACTGCTATGCTTCCATATGCCTGAGGCATCACCTGCAGAAGCAGCCTTATAAGCACTGAAAAACCTGCAGCTTTGGAGCCCACAGCTAAAAATGCGGTTATTGGAGTAGGTGCTCCTTCGTAGACATCAGGTGACCACATATGGAAGGGTACGGCAGATATTTTGAACCCGAAACCTGCAACAATGAAAACTACGGCAAGCAGGACAACAGGACTTACACCGGCAGTCTGCAGATATTTGAAGACATCTGCAAATGCCACCGAACCGCTTACTCCATATATGACACTCATTCCGTACAAAAGCACGCCTGACGACATTGCACTTAAAAGTATATACTTGATGCCCGCTTCGGAAGATTTGACACTTGCAGTATCAATAGCCGTCAACACCACAAAGGTTATCGTCATAAGTTCCAGGCCCACGTAAAGTGTTATGAAGTCATTGGCAGATACCATTGCCATCATACCCGGAAGGGTGAAAACCACAAGACTGAAAAACTCTCCCTTGCTTTCCTGCAACCTGTTATAGCCGATTGACATTATAGTAACCAATATTGCTCCCATCAGGAAAACCTGTTTGAAAAAACCTGCAAAGGCATCAGTAACATAAAGCCCCGCAAAAAAGGTTTGCGTATTGTCTGCAGCACTTCCAAGGCTTACGGCCAGTATTGCCAGAAGACCTGCAGCAGATAAATAACCCGCGGTATTTTTCCTGCCCTTTGGTAATACCAGTTCCAGTACAAGGAGGATTACACCCAAAATGGTGGTAAAAATCTCTATAAGTATTGCATTAAAGTTCATTAGAAAATTCCTCCTGCCTTTAAGTTAATAAATTTCTGGGCTATAACCGATATACTTCCATTGGTCATTCCAACAAGCAGGTCCGGTAAAACCCCAAAGAGTATTATAACAAAACCCAGAAGGATGACAGGTATCATCTCCACTCCTTTGATATCCTGAAGGTTATCCCATCTGGCATTCCTGGGCCCAAAGAATATCTGCTGCACCACTCTTAACACATATATCGCAGTTATTACAACAGCAAATATTGACAGTACCGCCAATACGGGGAATGCCTGTATTGAACCCGTGAATATTGAAAACTCTGCTGCAAAATTAAAGGTTCCGGGCATTCCCAGGGAAGCCAACCCTGCTATAAGAAAAGCACTTGCCACTCTGGGCATCTGATGTGCCAGACCTCCAAAGTCTACTATCTCACGCGTATGAGCCTTATCATATATATTCCCTACCAGAGCAAAGAACAGAGCAGCCATAATGCCATGAGCAAACATCTGCCCTGCCGCGCCTGTTATGGAAGAGGCATTTAACGATGCAATCCCTATCAGCACATAGCCCATATGGCTGATGGAGGAATTTGCCACAACATATTTAATATCTTTTTGTACCATTGCAACTACTGCGATGTATACAGCATTGACAGTCGCCAGTATTGCAATGAGAGGAGCCCAGAATGCCGCTCCCTGCGGAAAGAAGTTGATACCGACCCTTATAAGGGCGTAACCACCAAGCTTCATAATCACTCCGGCCAATATCATACTGATTGCTGTCGGAGCAGATGAATGCCCGTCAGGTGTCCAGCGGTGAATCGGCCATATCGGCACCAGTACGCCGAACCCTATCAGCATGAGGAAAAATGCGAATTTCTGGAAGGCAGCATCATATTTGATACCTGCAAGGCTTGCAATATCAAAAGTATTCACTCCAAGCCCCTTTGCAGGATCAGCAGCATACACATACACCGCTATGATACCGATAAGCGCAACAGCGCTGCCTGCAAGGAGGTAAAGGGTATATTTCATTGATGCATAATCCTTGTTTTTACTCCCCCAGACATTTATCAGTATGAATTTCGGTATAACCGCCAGTTCCAAAAACAGGAACAGGAAGAAAAGGTCCCTGGCCATGAAGACTCCGAATACCCCAGCTATAACCACCATCATATAAAAGAAGAATTCCTTTGTTCTCTGACCCATATTCCACGATACAAATACAGCACTGAAAAAAATTATCGAAGTCAGAAAGACCAGTGGCAAACTCAATCCGTCAACTCCAAGGTCGTAGTTGATTCCAAACCTTGGTATCCAGGAAATGTGTTCGGTGAATTGGAAATCATTCAAACTCCTGTCGAAATTAATATAAAGCAATATTGACAATAAAAGCGATATTGATGAAAATATTGCTGCAGTCGCTTTTATTGCCCTGACTTTTGTATCGGGAATAAACAAAAGCAGTATGGCTCCTGCAAGAGGTGCCAGCATTATTAAGGAAAGAATCGGAAAGCCTGTCACTTTAGTGCACCCCCCAGTATAGGTGTAGTTACAAAGAGTACTATTATCACTACCGCCGCAAATATTATAAGAGCATAGTTCTGGAGTACTCCTGTCTGTGCAAAACGGGTTTTACCGCCGGTCAGGTTTACCAGCTTGGCAAACCCGTCAAAAGTACCGTCTATTATATAATGGTCCACCCAGTCGAATACTTTTCCGGCTGTAAGCATTACTCTGTCAAACAGCCATTGGTACAGCTCGTCTATATAGAATTTATTGTACAAAAGATTATACAGTCCTTTATACCTGGTCGCCACCTTTTCGGCATCTATGACTTTTTTGCCGTATACCATCCAGGCCAGGAAAATACCTCCGACGGCCAGAACTGTGGAAATCCCGGCAACAGAGAAATCAAGCTCAGGTATTTCAGGTTCACCGAAATATATATATGAACTGAAGCTCTTCCCAAAGACATCATAGAACCATGGAGAATTTATAAACCCTGCTAATACCGAGAAAACTGCCAGAAGAACAAGGGGGAGAGTCATCACCCATGACGATTCGTGTGCATGATGGTCTGTCCTCTTTTCACCGAAGAATGCTACGAATATCAGTCTGAACATATAAAAGGCAGTCATGAAGGCAACTACCGAACCCACGATATACAGTCCGATATATTTATGGTTCAAGGTTGCAGCCAGTATTTCATCCTTGCTCCAGAAGCCTGCCAGAGGGAATATCCCCGCAAGGGCCAAAGAGCCTATGATAAAGGTCCAGGTTGTCACAGGCATCTTGCTTTTCAGCCCGCCCATATTGAAGATATCCTGGTCATGAACTGCATGGATCACACTTCCGGCTCCCAGGAACAGCAGAGCCTTGAAAAATGCATGTGTGGTAAGGTGGAACATACCTGCTGTCAGGCTTCCGACCCCCATTGACATAACCATATATCCCAGCTGGCTCAATGTGGAAAACGCCAGAATCCTTTTGATGTCACGTTGTACCAGTGCTATGGATGCCGCAAACAGAGCAGTGAATCCTCCGATATAAGCGATTATCTGCAGGACTGTATGGACATCTGCAAAAAGTATATACCCGCGTGCTATCAGATACACACCCGCAGCAACCATTGTAGCAGCATGTATCAAAGCGCTGACCGGGGTCGGGCCCTCCATGGCATCAGGAAGCCATACATGCAGGGGAAATTGCGCCGACTTTCCGATAGGACCGATAAAAACCAGGATTCCAGCCAGGGTTATAAAAGCGATGTCCTTCGAATTTCCAAGAGCAACCGCCAGTTCTCCGAAATTGAAG
>CALMWN010000084.1 GCA_937873555.1 uncultured Clostridia bacterium | reverse complement strand
CTAGTTGGTATTCCATAACGTTCTCTCATTGGAAAATCACTTAACTCAAAATGCTTATTCAACTTCTTTGTATTTGGAAATATCTCAACTTTATCTGAGTTTAACCAAGGGTTGTGATCTAGCACATATTGCATATTTGCAAGGGACATACAACCAATAAAATCTGCGGTTTGATATAGCTTCTTCTCCTTCGCTGTGAAGTATCGGAATAATAAACCGTTACGTTTCATGATACCCAAGTCAGCTGCATTCTGAGGAAATATGTCTTTGAGCATTAAATACGCAGGGCAGTGAAATGCCTTCTTAGCCCATGCAACTAAGCCTGAATTTGTTACCGGAGGTGCTTCGAAAACAATTAAGTCAAACGTCCTATCTCCCAAATATTTCTTTATACCTAGTCTCATTAATACCGGCAATTTCAACGTTGTTATTCCTTTTTCTATGAAGCCTACATCATAATAGTTTCCGGTAACAATTCGCAGGACATCAAAACCGCGTTCCTTTTTTATTTCAGTATGCTGCTTATTCCGAGCCTGCTCAGACACAGCTACCGTTATTTCATGGTCTGCTTCATTTAATGCCTCAGCTAAATCCGTATATATTGTTGCGCCCTTCTCCGGCTCTGGAAATGATGTTGCAATATATAATATCCTCAAAGCTTTCTCTTTCTCCTTTGACTGCTGGACTAATACTGTTATCTTACAAATTCCACAAATGATAAACTTGATGGCACTCTACTTGCTTGCACCCAACCTTGTGATAGAAGTTTATAGCGTGCATATTCCTCACTTGAGTACCAACCCTAATCTCGTCACAACCACGTTGGTATGCTTCGTATTCTAAAGCTCTAAACAACCTTGTACCGACACCACCTCTAGCTGCATTGCCCGACACTGCGATCAGCTCAATGGTGCAGGTTCTATCTGAATAAGAGTGCAATAGAAATCCATCTATCTCACCATCCTCGCTCTCATTCACTTCATAAAACTTGTCTAATTTCCCGAAAGAATTAATCAGCCATTGGCGGTAGACTTCAGCCCCACCTCTTTTAGCTAACTCAGGGTCTTCTGTGAATTTTGAAAATTGAAAATTTCCTATCTCAATGATCCGTTCATCCCGTTTCATAGCTTGGTATATTTGGACTGTCGTTGGCATATCACACAGAGGTTCCAACTTCTTCTTAAACTGTATATTTACATCTGCTAAAAATGCAGTTGTATCAATACCGATTAGTCGTGCATTAGCAGGTATTGAATTACGGTTCTCAATTGAAATGAACTGATAATCTTTAAACCTTTTTTTTAATTCATCCCATTCTTCTTGTACCAGTTGTTTATGCAATATTGCTTTAGCGCATGTCACTCCGAAGAACTCTGTATCCCATTGCAATTCACTGAAGGTTAGTGCATTTTTTATAATGCAATCTTTCATAAGCAGTTCCAGCCTCCTACATTCCCAATCCTGCCTTGTTACTAACCTTTACAGTGCTTCCAATATTAACTTGAGCAACATAAATATCTTCACGTTTCAATACAGATATAGCCGTTTTAAAAAAGATCTTTATATCAAGCCATAAAGACAAATTATCGATATAGTAAATGTCATGCTGAATTCTTTCTTTCCAAGGCACCGTATTCCGATAATATGCCTGATTAAAGCCGGTAATGCCTGGTCGTACTTCCAGTTTCCTTTCCTCAGTCCCCTTATATAAAGCCCTGTGCTCCGGTAAATCTGGTCTGGGCCCAATAATGCTCATATCGCCTTTTAGAATATTTAAAAGCTGTGGCGTTTCATCAAGGCTGGTCTTTCGTATAAACTTCCCTATCTTTGTTAACCTAGGATCATCTTCCGAGTTAAACGTTGATCCATCTTCATTCCTTATGTCAGGAGCATTCATCTTCATAGATCGAAATTTATACATTTTAAATACCTTGCCGCCCTTACCCAGGCGTGGTGCATTATAGAATATTGATCCTTTATCCTGAAAATATATAATCGGACCGATGATAACCAATATAATTAACCAAAAGGGAAGAGCAATTATAGATAATGTTAAGTCGATCAATCTCTTAAAGATATGCCTATACATCCACTCACCCCACCTGTTTCATATCTTCACTACTATTTAACACTTCACTCACAGCCCTCTTCAAACTCTTACACACATACTCCACATCCTCATCGCTCAGCAAAGTGTGCAATGGAAGCGTAATTTCATTCTCATACTGCCTGTAAGCATTGGGATAATCTTTAATATCAAACCCTAACTCCTTATATGCAGTAAACATAGGCAATGGCTTATAGTGAACGTTACATGCGATGCCTACTTCAGCCATCTTGCTTATTATTTCATTTCTCTCTGCCTCTCCAATTCCTGGTATCCTTGCTAAATAAAGATGCCCTGTAGAGTTAAAGTCCTCTCCGTAATGCTGCAAGCTCTTAATACCAAACGGCAGTAATGCCCTATCGTACATTTCAATAATCTGTCTACGTCTCTCTAAAAGGCCATTATATCTGCTCAACTGAATCAAGCCAAATCCTGCCAATATATCAGTCATATTGCATTTGTAAGCTGGATATACGATGTCATACTCCCATGCACCTTTCTGCGTCTTGGCTAGAGCATCTTTTGACTGACCATGAAGGCTATACAGCATAAATTGTTTATAGAGCCAGTCATCGTCTAGTCCAATATCTCTACTCCAAACGACAGCTCCACCTTCAGCAGTGGTAAGATTTTTAACAGCATGGAATGAGAAGCATGTGAAGTCAGCAACTTTTCCACATTTGGCTCCTTGTCTCTCAGCCCCGAAAGCATGTGCTGCATCAGAGATAACTATTACTCTATTAAACAGGCTTTGCAGTTCATTATTTGCTCTGAACAATTCCCTCTTGCTTTCTACTACTTTATATATCGCATCATAGTCACACATCTTCCCTGCAATATCTACTGAAATGATAGCTTTAGTTTTCTCAGTAATGGCATCAGCCAACTTAGAGTAGTCCATTTCAAATGAATTTGGAGCTACATCAACCAACACAATTTTTGCCCCGACATGGTGTATTACCGAAGCAGATGCCGTATATGTATAAGCTGTAGTAATTACCTCATCACCAGCACCAATATCTAAAATACGAAGTGTGAGTTCCATCACAGCAGTAGCCGAGTTGAGACATACGGCTTTTTTTACTCCTATATATTCAGCTATTTTCTGCTCAAAAAGCTTTGTTCTTGGCCCAGTTGTGATCCAGCCTGATTTCATTGCTTGTATGACTTCCGCAATCTCCTCATCTGTAATGTCCGGAGGAGAGAATGGAATATTTCTCAATTCAAATGTAATCATTAGTTTTTCCTCACTTTTATGATTAATGTAATATTAAAACCCCATATAAAAAGCACATGAGACATAAATCTCACATGCCTTAATTCCTAACTTCATCGACAGTGTCGTCAGCCATGCTGGCGAAGCAAACGCTGCTGCTATGCGTGCGATGCCAGCGATATATTCGTTGGAGCTATAATAATAAGTATTTTTCTTGCAAGCAGTTTCATCTTTTTGCATCAATTACTCTCATCAAGGTATATTCCCTGGTTCACCATTTCAATCAGCATCCTGGCGTTCTCAAACGCTATCGCGGCCTTCTCGGTATCAAATACTTTTTTATTGATGTCCTGAACCTGCATGTCGTACTGCAGCTTGCTGATCAAGCCGTGTTTATAGTTAGCCTCCGTATTGGCCTTTTTCTGTTCATTCAGCTTCCTGTTTTCAGTGGAGGCTTGAAGATCTATCGTGGCCTTTCTGTATTGGAAATAAACATTTTTAACGTATGTCTCCATGCTTTTTAATATATTGACC
>CALMWN010000083.1 GCA_937873555.1 uncultured Clostridia bacterium | reverse complement strand
ACTATCCTCTTCGTCGGCAGCGTCAGATGTGTATAAGAGACAGATATAAAGAAGGTCAAAGGCTCAATGCTTGAAGAAAACGAAATTATAAAGCTTTCGGAGGTTTTCAAGGTGCTTGGCGACCCGACAAGAATACGGGTTATATATGCATTATCCAAATGTGAAATGTGTGTATGCGATATTGCTGAAGCCCTTTCAATGACGCAGTCGGCAATATCACATCAATTGCGCCTTCTAAGGACAATGAGGCTGGTTAAGTATAAAAAGGAAGGCAAGTCGGTGATTTATTCGCTCGATGACGAGCACATACTGCAATTGTTCAGACAGGGAATGGAACATGTACGGCACGATTAGAGTGCTTGCAAAAAAATGAGTGTAATTTGTCGGGATGACACGGGGGGAAAATGAGGAAAATCTCTTTGGAAAAATGCCAAGAAAATATGAAGCTTGCCAAAACAATATTTACCGATGACGGAAGAATATTGTTAAGCGCCGGTATTGCTCTTAAACGAAGTTTTATTGAGCGTTTGAAGCTTTGTAACCTGTCGGAGGTGTATATAGATGATGAATTCTCCACTGATATCGAAATCAATGATGTAGTAGATGAAAGAACACGCAACGAAGCCAAATTATTAGTAAAGAGTGTAATGGAGGAATATAAGGTTACTCAAAGGTTTGATGCCGACAGGGTCAAATCGGTAGTGAACCGGATCATTGATGAACTTCTGTACACCAGGGATATAATGGTGAATCTCACGGATATCAAGTCCAGTGACGACTATACATTTTCACATTCAGTGAATGTGTGCATCCTTTCCCTTATTACAGGTATAAAGCTTGGACTGAACCAGCTCAGGCTTAAGGATCTGGGAATAGGTGCATTGATGCATGACATTGGAAAGACTCTGATACCGAAGGAAATTTTGAATAAGGCTTCCAAATTAACTAATGAAGAGTTTGAGCAAATAAAGAAACATACCATCCTGGGACATGAGATATTAAAGACAAATCGCGATATCAGCATAACATCGGCGCATGTAGCCATCGCACATCACGAGCGTTATGACGGAAGCGGGTATCCCCTTGGGACGAAGGGTGACAATATTCATCAATTCGCAAGAATTGTTGCGATTGCCGATGTTTATGATGCGTTGTCGTCGGACAGGGTTTACAGAAAGAAAATGAAACCGCATGAAGTTCTGGAATATATGTTGACAGCAGGGGAAGTACTTTTTGACAGGAATATCCTTGAGCACTTTGTACGCAGTATCGCCATATACTCGATCGGCACAAGTGTAGTACTGAACACCGGAGAGAGAGGAATTGTGGTGGACGTAAACAGAACCTTCCCCACCAGGCCGATTGTACGTGTTGTAATTGATGCCGGGGGGAAAAGACTTGCTTCCTTTAACGAGATTGACCTGACAAAAAGGCTTAATGTATTTATTGAAGATACCTGTGATATATGAGCATCCCTATTTTCATTACAGCAGAGCGGTGAAGCATGCAGGGCTCCATCATAATGAATACTAATATGAAGGGAAAAGGATTCAAATAGTTGGCTTCGTATTTAGAAATAAGGATATGGGTAAAAATGAGTTTAGAATATATTTGCTATTGATATTTAAAATCCGATATGTTATGATAGACAGGAATTTTGAGAACATATGCGGGCGTGGTGGAATGGCAGACACGCAAGATTTAGGATCTTGTGCGACGAGCGTGGGGGTTCAAGTCCCTTCGCCCGCACCAAAAAAGGCAGTGAAATCGTATGATTTCACTGCCTTTTCTAATGAAATTTGAATTGTACAAGTTAAAAGCGATTCGGTACATAGGAACGAATTTTATGATATAATCAAGAAAATTAAGCTTAAAGGAATGTAATATGAAAATAGATCGTCTTATCGCAATAACAATGTACCTGCTCAATCGAGAAACCGTCAGTGCATCAGCATTGGCGGAGCGGTTTGAAGTATCTAAGCGAACGATACAGCGCGACATTGAGGCATTAAATCAGGCTGGTATTCCCATTATTTCCACTTATGGCGCTGAGGGTGGTTATGAAATCATTGACGGTTTCAAGTTGCACAAACAAATTGCCGGTGTTGACGATTACTTGAATATCATCATTGCTCTTAAAGGTTTTAGCTCTGCGTATGATAACAGTAAAATAAACGCAACACTTGAAAAAGCTCTTGCCACTATGCAGGGCGGAGAACAACGCGTGTTTATTGATTTTACTGTCGCGCGGGAAAGCACATCGGTAAACGAGTATTTGAAAATCATAGAAAAAGCTATTTATAGCGAAACACCTTTGGAAATTGAATATACGAATGCTAAAGGTGTTTCTTCGACACGAATAATTGAGCCGCTGGCGCTATCGTATAGATGGTATGCATGGTATTTGTTTGCATATTGTACCGAAAAGCAAGATTATCGGCTGTTTAAGTTGCCAAGAATTGTGAAATGCGAACCGAGCTCCGGCATTTTTTCAAAGGAACACGGCAACATTGAGAAACTGATGAAATCCGCTCAGTCTCCCGATAAAAGAAAGTATTATCATATTCGGTTGCTGTGTAAAAAGGAGATTCGCCAACAGGCGCTCGAATACCTCGGGGATAATATTGTTGCAGAATATGAAAACGGAGATTTTATCTTGCAGCCGCTCGAGGTTCCGTTTGAACGTATGTGGTTCTCGCTTTTGTTGGGATTCGGAAATCAGGTTGAAGTT
Source organism: uncultured Clostridia bacterium (assembly GCA_937873555.1). Lineage (GTDB taxonomy): Bacteria > Bacillota > Clostridia > Acetivibrionales > CALMWN01 > CALMWN01. The sequence continues at coordinate 3,212 of CALMWN010000083.1, read as the reverse complement.
TTAGAGCCGAACGAATTGAAACAAATGCTGCAAGAAAAAGCGAAAGATATTTCGTCGCTTTATAAATGATGACATACTGCTGTCGTATATAATGTGTTATCCTTCTTTTGTGGGAGGATGATTATATGAAATTTCATGCTGAAAAAGATTTGGGCGTATGCGGGCTTGCCTGTGTGCTGTGCAGTCATGAGGACTGCCCCGGTTGCAAGGTGCGTGGCTGCAAAGACGGCTGCGATTGTTCAGTCTATCAATGCGCGATGAGAAAAGAACTCGACGGTTGTTATCAGTGCAAGGATTTTCCCTGTGAGGAAAAGATGCTTTCTGGGATACGAAACAGAGCCTTTAATCGTTATGCGCGGCACTATGGGAAGCAAGCCCTGCTTGACCGTCTGCATATTAATTACGAAAACGGAATTACATATCATAAACCGGACGGCTTAAAGGGTGACTATGACCAACTCGAGGCCGAAGCTGATATTCTACGGCTTGTTCGTTTCGGTACGCATAATCCTTATGTTAAATGTCCTGTGCTTGAAACAGAGCATTTCACGCTCCGGCTCGTAGAGATGGACAATGCGAACGACTTGCTTGAATGTTATTCCGACCCGAAAGCGCAGGAGATTTTCAATGCTGATAAATGCACAAGCGATTTCCGTTATCAGACGCTTGATGAAATGCGGGAGTGCGTACGCTTTTGGCTTACCGAGTATAATAAACAGGCTTTTGTCCGCTTTGCGATTATGAATAAAGCAAGCAATAAAGCTGTCGGCACAATCGAGATGTTCGGCATGGTCGGGCAGTACAATACTCAGCGCGGTGTTCTCAGGTTAGATATTTCGTCCGATTATGAAGAAAAAGCATGTCTACATGAATTATTTTCGCTCTGCGTAGAGGAGTTTTTCAGTTTGTTCGCCGTTGGGCAGATTGTCACAAAAGCAGCACCGATAGCCGATAAACGGATAAAGATTCTATCCGAGCTTGGTTTTACGGCATATGATTATCCTGAGCGCGAACATTATTGGGCGAAAAATAAGGAGCAAGAATGTGAATATTGAAATCAAAAAGTTAACTCCTGAGTTGGCGGACGATTATCTTCACTTTTTTAAGGATGTCGCTTTTTCCGATCATAAGGATTGGGCAGGTTGCTGCTGTCTGCATTTTCATTGGGATGACCAATTGGCTGCCGACCATAAAGAATTTTGCAAAACAGCCCGGAAAGGCGACTGTTCATTCAGTTGGCGTTATGCAGAAAAATATGTTATGAACGGTACAATACAAGGGTATCTCGCATATTCTGACGGACAGGTTGTTGGATGGTGTAATGCAAACGACAAAAAGAATTATGCCGTCCTAAAAGCAAATGTTAAGCCCGAACTCTGGACAGATGATGCCGAATCAAAGGTGAAGTCTGTTGTATGCTTTACTATCGCTCCAGATATGCGCGGAAAAGGGATAGCGACTCAGTTGTTACAGCGGGTTTGCGATGATGCGAAAGAACAGGGATGCGAATTGGTTGAGGCTTATCCCGCAGTGGATTCAGACGATGTGTTTGTCAACCACCACGGCCCGGCTGCTTTGTATCTTAAACATGGCTTTGCTATTTATAAGCAGTCCGGGAATCAAGCGATTATGCGGAAATATTTATAAGCGGATTGCTTATATAAACGCAAAAAGTTTACCCTTCGGCGTTTTCCTTATTTATTTAACCGTCAATAATTTGACGCATAAGAACGAATGGCATCTTTATTACCAAACTTCTCAAAATTTCAGACATAAAGATGCCATGCGATTAACCCCAAATGGCGTCAGCATTCTGGTAATTTGACATGTTTCTTAATGTAAGATACCCTGAAAATATTACGTAAAATGTTAGCTGCGATTCATATTATATCCGTCACCGTGAATCCGCTGTTTTCAATTTCACCCGAACCTCAATCGTTTTCCCGTTCTGCTTAACCTCTATGTAATCCGTCAGGCGGCGGAGGTCGGTTTCGGCGATGGGCGTGTTTTTCAGCACCTCATCGAGGGAGGAAATCTGCTTGGTCAACTCCCTGAGCTTGCGACGCAGGTTGGCGTCATGCGTTTCCAGACTATTCAGCTCCAGCCGGGCTTTTTCATGATCAGCCGTGAGCCTTGTGAGTAAGGCCGTGTAGCGGTCAGCATTTGCCCTGTCCTTGATTCGCTCCATGAGAATCGCTTCTATGTCTTTATCCAGCGATTGTATTTCTGCCTTTAATGAAGAAACACGGGCGTCAAGCATTGGTTTGCCTGACGCCCGTGTCTTTAACTCTTTTTGCTTACATGCCATTTCAATCCGAAGACTGAGGAGGAGCGTTTCTATCGCCGACCGCACTTCTGCGTCCAGCACTTCCTCATGGATTCGGTGAGATTCGCAGAATGACCTGCCGTATAGCTGATAGTTCTTGCAGATATATTCGATGCGCCGCTTTCCGTTCCACCATCGGATGATGGGGACAAAGGGAGCGCCGCAGTCGCCGCTTTTTAAGAGACCGGCGTATCGGTGACTTGATACATTGTTGTCCTTGGGCGCTCGTTTCCCGTTGCGGTATGCCAGCTCCGTCTGCGCCATCAGCCAGTCCTTCTTGGATACGATGGCCGGCAGAAAATCCTCATGTCGGTATTGTTCTTTCTTCGGGATGCGGTGGGTTATTTTGCCGTTGAACATTTCAGCCTTGTGGTTGCAGAGCGCTCCGGCGTAGCTTTCATCGCTTAAAATCCTTTTGACGCTGGTATAATTACAGAAGTAAAGACGCTGTCCATTCTCGTCGGTTCGTATGTCTGAATTGTGCTTACCATACAGCTCAGCCTGTAATTGAGCCGGGGTCTTTCGCCGCTGTTCGTTCAGAAGCTGGCTGATGGGTCTTAACCCGACGCTGTCCAGATACAGAGAAAAGATGAGGCGAACCGTGTCGGCCGCCTCATCCACTATCTCAACCTGTCTTGTGTTTTTGTTCTTCCAATATCCGAAGGGTGCTATGATTACGATGCCCGCTTTTTGCTTCTGCCGGTATCCTGTCCTGATTTTCCGGCCTATATCCCTTGCGTAGTAGTCGTTCATCAAGCTCCGGATGCCGATGGTAAGGTCGTCGTTTTCGTCGAAGGTATCCACACCCTCGGTAACTGAAAGGACTCGGACGCCGTTCTCCCGCAGGAAATCAATTAGTAGTGTCGTCTGAATCTTGTGCCGTCCG